>JBATYN010000055.1:0-8117 GCA_049674125.1 Pseudolabrys sp.
CCTAGATCCATAGCCGCAATCGGTACCGGGTCGCCGATTGGCTCCGATAATAAGATTTATCGGAAGTAATTCCCGAAATTATTCGGCTTAAGCGGGGAGGTTGCCCGGCGCGAAGAATGTCGCTTTCGGGGGTAAAGCGGACATGACGTTTTGCACTGCATATGTCCGCTTTTGACCCCAAGCGGACATTGGCTGTGCACCGCGGCAATGAGCCGATACAGTGCTGGCTCCGGAACTTGGGGGCGGACATGCAGCGACGCGAGTTCATTACGCTCCTCGGCGGTTCGGCGGCAGCGTGGCCGTTTTCGGTGCGAGCGCAGCAGCCTGCACCGCCGGTAATTGGATTCCTCAACGGGTCATCGTCTGCTGGCTACGCTCGCATGGTGGATGCATTCCGTCAGGGCTTGAAGGAATCCGGCTATGTCGAGGGCCAGAATGTGGCGATTGAATATCGCTGGGCGGAGGGACACCTCGATCGGCTACCGGAATTGGCTGCCGATCTTGTTCGTCGCAAGGTCTCAGTGATTGCCGCGACCAGCACTCCTGCGAATCTCGTGGCAAAGAATGCGACCAGCACAATCCCCATTGTCTTCACTACTGGCAGTGATCCAGTGCGATTCGGACTGGTTACCAATCTTGCCCGACCAACCGGCAACGTCACTGGCGTAACCCAATTGAGTGTTGAGATATTGCCGAAACGAATCGAACTGGCGCATGAGCTGGTTCCAACTGCGACCACCATTGCGCTTCTCGTCGATCCGGCCGACCCGCTTGCCGATTTCCAAGTGAAAGAAGCACAGGCGGCGGCCCGCGCTCTTGGGCTACAGCTTCATGTCCTGCGCGCAAGCACCGAAGCGGAACTTAATGACGGCTTCGCCACCGTTCTTCAAATGCGGGCCGCTGTGTTCGTAATAGCCACCTCAGTGTTCTTCAATGGCCATATCGAGCAAATGGCAGCATTGGCGACCCGCTATTCGCTGCCCACGATTTACGAGTATCGCCTGTTCGTGACGGCCGGCGGCCTGGTTAGCTACGGACCCGAACTTACAGAATCATATCGCCTAGCCGGCATCTATACCGGCCGGATTCTCAAGGGCGAAAAACCCGCCGAGCTGCCAGTCCAGCAGGCAACTAAAGTCGAGCTGATCATCAACCTCAAAGCTGCAAAGGCGCTTGGCCTTACTGTGCCACAAGGAATACTCAGCCGCGCCGACGAGGTGATCGAATAGGGTTGGCGATGTCCGCTATTGGCACTTAGCGGACATCCCGCTTTGCACCCGCACATGTCCGCTTTTGGGAGAAAAGCGGACATGGCTGTTTGCAGTGCACATGTCTGCTTTTGACCCATAGCGGACGTCAGAGCTCCGCCACATACGTGGCCGCCATCTGCTGTCATTCCAATTCTAGGGGCGACTAAGGGCTTTCTGTTGAAAGCGCCGAACCTTATGCTTTGGTTTGCTGCTAATCGACCAACCCGGGTGTCACCCAGGTAAATTGGCATGTTGAGATCATCAAAGGGTGCAGTAGTTCTTGCATTTGTATTGAATGGTCCGGCTGTATTGCCGGCCGCCGCCCAATCGCAGCAGCAGATCGATTGGTGCATAAACGCTACCCATGAAATTTCACCGGATCAGCAAGTCAGCGGCTGCACGGTGGCAATCCAGTCAGGAAGGTGGAGCGGACAAGACCTCGCCCGGGCCTTCAAAGACCGCGGTTTCGCATATGGCAACAAGGGCGACTACGATCACGCCATCGCCGACTATGATCAAGCGATAAGACTCGACCCTAAAAATGCCAGCGCTTTCAACTTTCGTGGCTTGGCGTATTACAGAAAGCAAGAATACGACCAGGCCATCGCTGATTTTAAAGAGGGGATTCGCCTCAATCCTAAAGACAGTGATGCTTTTAACTTTCGTGGCTTGGCGTATTACAGAAAACAAGACTACGACAACGCTATCTCCAATTTCGATCAAGCCATCAAGCTTGATCCGACGCACGCCGAAGTTTTCTACCAACGCGGCACTGCCTATGTGCAGAAAAAGGATTACGACCGAGCCATTGCCGACCACAATGAGGCGATCAACCTCAATCCTAAATACTCCTTCGCCTTTAACAATCGTGGCGATGTATATCGCGCCAACGGGAACTACGACCGCGCCATCGCCGATTACACAGAAGCGATCCGGCTCGATCCTAAGTATGCCCTTGTCTTCTCCAATCGAGGCTATGCGTATAACGCCAAGGGAGACTACGACCGCGCCATCGCCGATTACACAGAAGCGACCCGGCTCGATCCCAAAAACGCGTACACATACAACAACCGCGGTATCGCATATCGCAACAAGAACGACTATGACCGCGCCATCGCCGACTACAGCGAGGCGATCCGGCTCGATCCCAAATTTGCTTTGGCCTTCTCCAATCGAGCCTATGCGTATAACTCCAAGGGCGACTATGATATCGCCATCCTCGACTACAGCAATGCGATACGACTCGATCCTAAAAACGCCGCCTCTTGGAACGGTCGCTGTTGGTGCCACGCCATCATCGGTCAACCTGAGCACGCGATCAGAGACTGCAACGAGTCGCTGCGGTTGCGGCCAAACGATGTTGACACGTTCGACAGCCGCGGTTTCGCCTATTTGAGGTTCGGTGCGTTCGACAAGGCCATCGCCGACTATAATTCCGCGCTCAAGCTAAATCCTAAGTTTGCAGCTTCGCTCTATGGTCGTGGCGTTGCGAAGATCAAGAGCGGCGAGCGCGCAAGCGGCAATACAGATATCGCGGCCGCGAAGGCGATCAAGTCAGATGTCGCCGACGACTTCGCAAAATACGGAGTGAAATGAACCAAGCCGTCGGCGCGGGCAATGTCCGCTTTTGGCACTTAGCGGACATAAGGCAGTGCACTGCACATGTCCGCTATTGGGGGCAATGCGGACACCATGGCGTCCAATGTTAGTACTCCACTGGGCCACCACCACCTGATTTCCTGACGTGAAGTCTTGGGGTGGCAACTTTATTTGTACCCTTTGCGGTGGTTGCCGTCTTCGTGGCGGGTGGTTTGTTTGTGCCCGACGAAGTCGCGTGACTGCCGGATTTTGCCACCGCCGGAATTGGCAACGCGAGTGCTCCGCAGACCATGATGGCCATCAGGATCAGACAATAAGATCGGCAACGATGTGCGTAATGCATAGGTATCCTCCAATTAAGGTTCGAAGACCGTAAACTCTACGGCACACCGCCTCAAGATCAGTGGCGCTTGGGAGATGTCTGCTTTTGGCACTTGGCGACATCGCCTACTGCGCTGCACACGTCCGCCGTTGACCAAAGCGGACATTTGGAGTGCGGCTTCCAATCTCCTAGTTTGAGCCTGTACGATGCTCTGTCCTGCGGTTGGGGGCGGCATGAGGCGGCGTGAATTCATCAAACTTCTTGGCGGGCGGCGGCGGCCTTGCCGTCATCTGCGACTTTGGCACAGCAACAATTGCCGTTAGTGGGCTTCCTGAACAGCGCCTCGCCGGACACCTATCGTTTCAACGCTGACTCGTTTCGGGAGGGCTTGGCGAAGGCTGGATTCGTCGAAGGCAAGAATGTTCGTATTGAGGAACGGTGGGCCCGAGGGGACTATGAGGCATTGCCGGCCCTTGCCGCTGAGCTTGTAGCCATGGGCGTGGTAGCCGTTGCGGCCACTGGCGATGTCGCTTCTGCACGCGCCGCCCAGCGTGCAAATAGTTCGGTGCCTGTGGTCTTTACAATCGGCGGTGATCCCGTCCGCTTCGCGCTGGTCAAAAGCATAAATCGCCCTGGTGGGAATGTGACCGGCATTCTTTTTAACCAAAATGTACTTGGTGCAAAGCGAGTTGAACTCCTCCGGGAAATTGCCCCAAACATCTCGCGAGCGGCACTCCTAATGAATCCCACCAACGCCAATTTCAAAGTTGAACAGGCGGACGCGGAAGCCGGAGCAAAGAAACTCGGCTTGGAGACAGTGACGCTGCTTGCGACGAACGAGCAAGAAATGAATGCAGCGCTCGAGCAGTTATTAAGGGCCAAGGCTGACGCCTTCGTCACTGCGACAGATCCGATCTTGCTAGATCGGCGCGAGCAAATTGTTTCATTCGCCAATCGACACAAGCTCCCCGGTGTAGGTTTTGTTCGCCAGTTCGCCGCAATTGGCGTGCTTTCGAGCTATGGTCCGAGCATCAGCTGGATGTACCGCCAAGCCGGAGAGTACGTTGGACAGATTCTGAAGGGATCAAATCCGGCAGAAATGCCTGTCTTGCAGCCGACGCAATTTGAGTTGGTGCTCAACCTCAACACGGCCAAGGCTTTCGGCGTCACAATTCCGCCTGCCATGGTTGCCCGCGCTGACGAGGTGATCGAATAGTCAGGATGTCCGCTATTGGCACTTAGCGGACATAAGATAGCGCACCGCACATATCCGCTTTCAGGGGTAAAGCAGACATGACCGTTGCGGGAATAATCCGCTTTCGCGGTCGCTGTTGGGGGTAAATCTTCAACCGCTTTTGAGGCTGAGTCCCAAAAACGCACAGCCTACGTGGGTTGATCGTCAGCGCTACGTCAATTCGCGCGAAGGTGAGGACAATTTCACATGCGTTTCGCTGACCACGCCCAGCCGTGATTATTGGTTGCCGAGAAATTCGGTCCACCAGACGGAATGAGTGTATCGATGTAGCCGGTGTTCCATTTAACGGTTACCGTGCCATTGGCACAAGTCCAGGTAGCCTTCAGTCCAGAAGAGTTGCTGGCGGTGCCGTCAGATTTGAAAACGGTAATCGTCTGCAAAGGGTATGAGTAACTCGCGGGAAAGCTCGAACATCTGGAAGCTGTGTTCGTTGAATTTACCGGCGAATGTTTCGGCGTAGGTTGAGGTGATTTCTTTTGTGCCGACTCCTGACCCTTGCTGTCTGAGACCGACTTATCCTGTTTGCCAACGTTGCCGCCGGTGCTTCCGGCCTGAGTCAATGCGGCGTCGGGTTCGAACAGCACTGCAATCGCGATCAGAAACCAAAGCGGCTTGATGGCGGACCTGCTTGCGAGTTTCGCGCAACGCATCAGCTCTCGCATCGGTCTTTCCCCAGTGCCTTGCGACAAGTCACGAGAAGATCGAGACAACAAACTTTGAGTGCTTTTGAAATTTAGCCACGCCCACCGGAAGGTGCAAGTCGCCAAAATTCCCGACGGCATTGCGTCGGCAATAGAAATGTCCGCTTTTGGCACTTAGCGGACATGACGTTTTGCGCTGCACATGTCTGCTTTTGGGGGTAAAGCGGACAAAAGGGCCGGCTTGGCTGCAGCGGCGTTCTGTGACGTTGGCGCACATCGCTCGCTACGCCCCTGGACGGCCTGTGCCGGAGGCGGTGATTCATCAGCCGTTGATGCAGTGAGATGTAAGCTCATAGTTATTTGACCGCTCCTGCGGTAAGATTTGTGCGGTCTTTTCGAGGGCCGCCATGACCGGCAAGATTTTCATCAATTACCGCCGAGATGATTCAATCGGCATGGCTGGCCGGCTCCACGACCGACTCGCGCAGACCTTCGGCCGCGACAAGCTCTTTATGGACGTCGATCACATTCCGGTCGGCGAAGACTTTGTGACGCATCTGAACAACCAAGTGGCCGCGTGCGATGTCGTTCTAGTCGTCATCGGCCCCAGTTGGCTAAGGGCGAAGGACAAAGCCGGGCAACGCCGTCTCCAACAATCGGACGACTTTGTTGCAATTGAAATCGCGGCGGCGCTTGCCCGCAACATTCGTGTCATCCCTGTTTTAGTCGACGGCGCACGTATGCCGAAGGAGAGCGATCTGCCGGATTCCCTGAAACCGCTCGCACGCCGGCAGGCCGCCGAGGTGCGCCACGCGCATTTCGGCCGGGATGCCGAGACCCTGGTCGCAAGCATGCGCGAGGCGGTACCTGCATTAGTGGACACGTCCGATTCCGTTTTCATTCCCGAGGGCAATCGTGGCTCGGTTGCGCCGTGGCGAAGGAGGTCGGTGGCCGGAGCGGCGGTAGCGGCAGTGTTGGTCCTGATTGGTGTGGGCGGCTACGCATTCATTCAGAGGGCGGTAGAGAAATCTGTACAACGGTCGACAGCTGATAAGGCGGAGCAGAAACCTCAGGCGCGAGCGGTGGCCGAGGCAGAAGCAGTGCGCAAGGCAGACGAAGCCGAGCGCCAACGGCTGGCAGCTCTCAAAGCAGACCAGGAACGGCAAGCTAGAGCGGCGGCCGAGGTAGAAGCACAACGCAAGGCAGACGAAGCCGAGCGCCAACGGCTGGCAGCTCTCAAAGCAGAGGAGGATCGACGCCGGGTTGAAGCACCAACTGCGCCCACTCCGCCGACGAGCAGGGGCGCTGCGCCACTGCCGCAAACCAACACCGCAACGATGACGCAAACGGACGATTCGGTTACGATCGGCAATGCCTTGTTGCTGAATGAATTGCGCGACCGGCTCTATGAATTGAATTTCGACCCGGGTCCCCTTGATGGTCCGCTCACCGACGCCAGTCGCAAGGCGATCCAGGAATTCCAGCAGGAGATCAATGTGCCGCCGACCGGCATTGCAACGATGGGTCTGTTGCGGCGATTGCGCGAGTTGAACGGTCTCAAGCCGTGGGCCTCCATCGTCTTCGGCAAGGACACCGGCAAGTGGGGCATGGCGTGGGACGAGAACACGCGCAAGGCGGCGGTGGCGCGCGCTCGCGTCTCCTGCGGCGATTCCAATGCCTGCCCTGTGGAGGTCAGCTTCTTCGGCAATTCATGCGGAGCCTTTGCCTATTCCGGAGCGAACTGGGCGATCTCGGCGCGCGATGATATCGGCAAGGCCAAGGCTGCGGCGCTGGCGGACTGCGGCCGGCACGGCAAATCCTGTCAAATCGTTGCGTCGGTGTGCGCCGACGGTGCGGAACGGTTCAGCGCCAAATAATCGAGGGTTCAGGATTTGGTTCCGGTCCACTTGCCCGAGCAGCCGTCTTCCCTCTTCCACGTTCCGGATCCTCTGCTCGGGCCAAAGTGCCCGGCAAAGTGATAATTTTTGCCCAACACCCTCATGGTGCCGTTGCCGGCGCCGCCTCGACCCACGCGTCCGGTGGTGCCGCTGCCGGTGATGATCCCTTCGCCGCTGATCTGGAGCGTCCAACTCCAATCGACAATGCAGCGCCCCGTGCTTACCCCCTTCCACTCGCCGCTGGCCGCCGATGCGCCGGTCTCCGCCCGCGCTGGCGCGCTTCTGCTCGGTTTGGGGGATGTTTTTTGGGCCCGAGGTGGCTTGGCACCTTCGTCTTGCGCCCCGGAAACGGATTTATCCTGTTTGCCGACGTTGCCGCCGGTGCTTCCGGCCTGAGTCAATGCGGCGTCAGGTTCGAACAGCACTGCAATCGCGATCAAAAACCACAGCGGCTTGATGGCGGACTTGCTTGCGAGTTTCGCGCAACGCATCAGCTCTCGCATCGGTCTTTCCCCAGTGCCTTGCGGCAAGTCACGAGAAGATCGAGACAACAAACTTTGAGTGCCCTCGAAATTTAGCCCCTGCCCACCGGAAGGTGCAAGTCGCCAAAATTCGCGGCGGCAAATCGGACATTGTATCGGACAATAGGAATGTCTGCTTATGGCCTTAGCTGACGTGCCGACTTGCACCGCACATGTCCGCTTACGGGGGTGAAGCGGACATATCTCATTGCACTGGATATGTCTGCTTATGACCCAAAGCGGACATCGCCTGCGATCCTGACGGTATGAGCTTCTTCCTTACCCCCGCGGTTTAGGAAAATCTCGCCATCGGCAACTGACTGGATGCACACACCGATCCAGGTGCGCTGGATGCTGCGGGGTTCTGCGGCGCGTTGCCGGTTCGTAGCGGTGTGGCTGCAGGTGTCGATACGGCGTTGGGTAGCACGGAGTCTGCGGCTCGTTGTCAGTTATGGGAGCGTGGGCCCATGTGTCGGATCGACCAAGAACGGACCAATCGCGATCACGTGACAATTGCGATCTCGAGTGCTGCAATCGCCGAGAGCGCCGTCGACGGCTGCCTGCTCGCTGATAGCTCCCAAGGCAAGGCCGGGAGCGCCGCCTATGCCGACAGCGACCGCACTCCAGCCGG
>JBATYN010000056.1:0-17040 GCA_049674125.1 Pseudolabrys sp.
ACGGCAAGGTGCCGGATGTTGGCACGTGTCTCAAGCAAACTGAATTTGCTGCGACGCTTGAGCATCTCTCACATGCCGGGCTAGACGATTTTTATTGCGGTGATGTAGGCCGTGAGATTGCCAAGGATCTCGAGCGCATTGGCAGCCCGGTAACGCGCGCCGATCTAAAGGACTACCGAGCGATGGTCGCGGAGCCGCTGAGCGTGCGCACACAAGCTGGCACGCTTTACAATTCGCCGCCGCCGACGCAAGGGCTGGCGTCGCTGATGATTCTGGCGCTGTTTGAACGCCAGCGGGTCGCGCAAGCGGAGAGCTTCGAGCACATCCACGCGCTTGTCGAGGCAACAAAGCGTGCATTCCGGGTGCGCGACCGTGTCGTCACAGATCCTGCGAAGATCTTCGGCGATATCAATCAATATCTTTTGCCGGCGTTTCTCGATACCGAAGCGGGGAAAATCGATGCGCGCAAAGCTGCGCGGTGGCCAGCGCCATATGGTGAAGGCGACACGATCTGGATGGGTGCGGCGGACGCGAGCGGACTCGTTGTTTCCTATATTCAGTCGCTCTATTGGGAGTTCGGCTCGGGCTGCGTGCTGCCGGCGACAGGCATTGTCATGCAGAACCGCGGCGCCAGCTTCTCACTCGATCCGAGGGCGCTCAATTCACTCGCGCCCGGCCGTCGCCCGTTTCACACCCTAAATCCGGCGCTCGCCGCGCTCAGGGATGGGCGCATCCTTGCCTATGGCACTATGGGTGGTGACGGCCAGCCGCAAAACCAGGCGGCTTTCTTCAGCCGCTACGTCATATTCCGGCAGCCGCTGGAGAAGGCCCTCGATGCCCCGCGCTGGCTGCTCGGCCGCACCTGGGGATCGACCCATACTAATCTGCGGATGGAGCAGCGTTTCGATGGCAACTTGATCGACCGGTTGCTGTCGGCTGGTCACGATGTTGCAGTTCTTGAGGAAGCCTATTCCGACACAATGGGTCATTCCGGCGCGGTGGTGTTGCATCCCGATGGGACAATGGAAGGCGGTCACGATCCGCGCGCGGATGGCGGCGCGGACGGCGTGTGATTTGTTCGTTTACGCTAAAGCTACATGCAATACAGTTACACGTCACCATTACGCCGCAGTCCATGGTAAGGTGAGCGTGCATGAAGCTTCGCATTTTTCTCGCCGCATTTTCTGCTCTCCTCATTGTCGCACCCGCACATGCGCACCCGCATGTTTGGGTCACGATGCACAGCGAGCTCGTCTATGCGCCCGACGGCAGCATCACCGGCATTCGTCACGCATGGTCGTTCGACGACATGTTTTCGACTTTCGCGACGCAAGGGCTGGAGAGCAAAGAGAAAGGCAAGTTCACCCGCGAGGAATTGGCGCCGCTTGCCAAGGTCAATGTCGAGTCGCTCAAGGAATACGAGTATTTCACCTACGCGACCGCCGACGGCACAAAAGCCGAACTGACCGACCCCACCGCGGACTACTGGCTCGATTACACGGATCAAGTTCTTACGCTGCACTTCACGTTGCCTTTCAAAAAGCCGGTAAAGGCAAAAGAACTGAAGATTGAAATCTTCGACCCGACAATTTTCGTGGATTTTTCGTTCGCCAAAGACAAGCCCGCGCAGCTTGTCGGCGCGCCGAAATGCAAGCTCGATGTTGCGGTGCCGCGCGAAATGACGTTTGCCGAAGGCAAAAAGCTGAGTGAGATTCCGGCCGACCAACCCAATACGACGATGGCCTGGGGCGCACAGTTCGCGAACAAACTTCTGGTCCATTGTCCTTGAGGCGATTGCATCGTATGGCTGCGCGGGGCGGCGTGCGTGCACAAGGGTTTCTTTGATGAAAGCGTCCGGCTGGCGCCCCTCTTTGTCGCAGTGTGTGCTATTCGCCATTTGTCTGCTGTTCTTGTTCACCGCAATCGACATTGCTCTTGCGCAGCCGTTCGGGGTTGCGCGCGATCCGGCAGCACCGGAGATTGGCGGTTTTGCCGGCTGGATTCTCCATCAGCAGGCAGAATTTTACCGCATGTTGTCGGGGCTGATCCGCGCCTCGAAGGCTGACGGCAGCGCCGCCTATACGCTGCTCGGCATTTCGTTCCTCTACGGAATTTTCCATGCCGCCGGCCCCGGCCACGGTAAGGCGGTAATCTCATCGTATCTGGTTGCCAATAACGAAACCTGGCGGCGCGGCATCGTGCTGTCGTTTGCTTCGGCCATCCTTCAGGCATTCACCGCAGTCGCCATCGTGGGCATTGCTGCCGCGATGCTTGGCGCTACGGCAAAAGCGATGGGCAACACCGTCCGCGTTATCGAGATCGTCAGCTATGCATTGATCGTGTTGATCGGCCTGCGCCTGCTGTGGGTGAAGGGCCACGCTTTCTTGCGCCTGCTGCGCGGCGAAAAGGATGCCCATCACGCCCACACTCAACATCATGGCCACGATCATGGCCATCACCATGGTCACAACCATCGCCATGAACACGCGCGAGCTCATGACCATCATGACCATCACGACCATGAGGGTGAAGCTTCGGCCTGGGGCCATGCGCACGCGCCCGAGCCCGAGGAGTTGACCGGCAAGCATTGGCTGAGACGCGGGCTGTCGGCGATCGTCGCTGTCGGTTTGCGGCCGTGCTCGGGCGCGATCATCGTATTGGTGTTTGCCCTGGCGCAGGGGCTATTCTGGATCGGCGTCGCGTCGACGTTCCTGATGGGGCTCGGCACGGCCATTACTGTTGCGTTGATCGCGACGCTCGCCGTGGGCGCGCGAGGGCTTGCCGGCCGGCTTGCGAAATCGAAGCCAGGGGCGGGGATGCTGCTCATCCGCGGATTGGAAACCGCAGCCGCGCTCGTGATCGTCTTGTTCGGTGCAGCGTTGCTCACCGGCTACATGGTGAGCGAGCGGTTGATGGGTGTTTGACCGCGCCGGCTACACGAAATCCTCTTCCCGCAATTCGATTGGTTCCCCATGCGGAGTACGGTCGCAGGCGCGATCCCATGCATCGCGATAGCGATGCAGGGCGTCAGGCGTCGTGACGCCTTTTTCCGCCACTAATTTCTCAAGCGTATTGAGCCAGTGCGTATAATAGGTCTCGCCGGTATCGGGGTTGCCCGCTGCCTGCGCGCGCTTGATCTCGGCTGCAAGCGCTGCCGCCCATTCGTTCCAGGTGAAGATGCGTCGTTCGTGCAGCGCCAGAGTCATCGCGAAAGCTTGCGCTTCCCACGGTTCGCGGAATACGGGGCCATCGGCATCCCGTGGCACGCCCGGGACCGCGACGGCCGCGCGCATTGCAGCTTGGGGGTCTAATCCCATGTCAGGCAGGCTCCAGATAGGGCTGCCAGGCGTCGACCGAGACTTTCACGGTCGCATCACCATCCGCGTCCCAAAGCTCGCGGCCATCGAACCGCACGGTGTAGAGCCATTGCGGATTTTCGCCAGCGCCGGTCGCGTTGCTGTCAGGGAAAACATGAAATCCAATCACGCGCTCGACGGTGCCGACGTGACCACGCACATAGCGCGGCAGCCGTGTGTGGGTGAGTGGATTGATATTTTTCGCCCGGACGCGGTCACCAGGCTTGAACGCCGCCGCCGTGTTGGTATCGCGGTCGGTCGGGCCGCCGCGGTGTAGCGTTTTTGCGACGTCGTCGGGTGAAAGTACGCGTCTGACAGGCTTCTGCGGACGCAGGCTGTGACCGGCGGCGATTTCGTCGTCCGACACTAACCCCCGTTCCTTTGTCATCTGTTCGAGTGCTGCGAACCAGATCTGGTAGTAGCTCATCGACAAGTATTCGGCCGGCGGGCGGTTCTCGCGCACGGAGCGCGACATGTCGATGTTCCACCCGCCGGGCATTCCCATCGCGAGCGTAAGCGCGAAGGCGCGCTTCTCCCACTCATCATGGAATACCGGCTCGTCCGCTTCCGGTCTGACGGGGCCGTGGCCATGCGTGCCACCGAGGTCTTGCCCGCCGTTCATTTCAAATCCTTCGGCGATTTCGGCAGGCCGGTGCCGATCATCGAATCGCGCGTCACCAGTTCGGCGAGTTTCTCCTCGCTCCAGCCCTCGGTGCCCGCGGGGCGCATCGGCACAACGAGATATCGAATCTCGGCGGTCGAGTCCCAGATACGGATTTCGATATCTTTTGGCAGCGTCACGCCAAAATCGGACAGGACACCGCGCGGGTCTACGACGGCGCGCGAGCGGTAGGGTGCCGATTTGTACCAGACCGGAGGGAGGCCCAGCACCGGCCACGGGTAACAAGAGCACAGCGTGCATACAACCATGTTGTGAAGTTTCGTTGTGTTCTCCAGCGCGACGATGTGCTCGCCCCGGCGGCCGGCATAGCCGAGCTCGCCGATAGCGGGAGATGCATCCTTGAAAAGGCGCGCGCGGTAGGCGGGGTCGGCCCAGGCCTTGGCGACGACGCGCGCGCCATTACGCGGACCAACCTTTTTCTCGTAGGTCTCGATCAATAGATCGAGCGCGGCCGGATCGACGTAACCCTTTTCGGTCAGCACCGTTTCCAGGGCGCGCACACGCAACTGGGTTTCCGAAAGCTCGGAATGGTCGGGATCGTGATGATGATGGTCGTGGTCGTGCCCGGACATGGGCACACTATAAGCAAAAGGCCGGCCTTTGTGCCATCATCGGCGCTATGAGTTTTGCGCATATGACAGCGATCGCCGACCGCATCGACCGCCTGACAGCGGTAATCGGGCGCGCCGCGGCTTGGCTCGTGCTCGTCGTTGTTGTGCTGCAATTTGCGCTGGTTGTCGCGCGCTATGTATTCGGTCTCGGTTCGGTCTGGCTCACCGAAACGGTCATTTACGCGCACGCGGCGATGTTCATGCTGGCGGCAGCCTGGACTTTGCAGGCCGGTGGCCACGTAAGAGTGGATGTGTTTTATGCAGACGCGTCCGCGCGAACCAAAGCGCTCATCGATCTCATTGGCGCATTGCTGTTTCTGCTGGTCTTCATGCTCGTGCTGATCTGGCTGTCGGTGCCGTACGCCGCGCGTTCGTGGGCGATCCTGGAGCATTCACAGGAAGCGAGCGGCTTACCGATCGTTTTTGCGCTCAAGACGCTTATCCCGCTGTTCGCTGTGCTGATGGCGCTGCAAGGGGTCGCTCAGGCAATTCGAGCTGCGGTCGCGCTTTCGAGGACGCGCTGATGCCGCTTGCCGAGGCCCTCGCGATTCTGATGGTTGCCGCCGTGGTTGTCGCGTTGATGGCGGGCTATCCGGTGGCGCTCACGCTCGCCGGCGTGTCGTTGATATTCGCGGTTTTCGGCGATGCGCTTGACATTATGAACTTCGCTATTCTTGGCGCGCTGCCGCAGCGCATTTTTGGCGTTATGACCAATGCGGTTCTGCTAGCCATCCCGCTATTCATTTTCATGGGCGTGATGCTCGAGCGTTCACGCATTGCGGAGGATTTGCTCGAAACGATGGGCCGATTGTTCGGTACGTTGCGCGGCGGCTTGGGCATTTCAGTCGTAATTGTCGGCACGTTGCTTGCTGCTGCCAAAGGTGTGGTTGGTGCGACGACCGTGACGATGGGACTCATCATGCTGCCGGCGATGTTGCGGTTTGGCTACGACCCGCGCCTTGCCGCCGGCACGGTTGCGGCAACCGCGACGCTCGCGCAGATATTTCCACCGGCGACTGTACTCGTTCTGCTCGGCGACCAGCTCGGCAATGCCTATCAGGCCGCGCAATTGTCGAAAGGCATTTTCTCGCCGCGTTCACTCACTGTGAGCGAT
Source organism: Pseudolabrys sp. (assembly GCA_049674125.1). Taxonomy (GTDB): domain Bacteria; phylum Pseudomonadota; class Alphaproteobacteria; order Rhizobiales; family Xanthobacteraceae; genus Pseudolabrys. Next base: position 5,764 of record JBATYN010000056.1, read on the forward strand.
CTTTTCGCCGGGGCGCTGCTGCCGGGCTTCGCGTTGGTCGGGCTCTATCTGTTGTTTCTGGTTGTGGTCGCGATGGTGTGGCCAAAGGCCTCGCCCGCGCTGCCGCCGGATCCGAAAGCGCCACGAGGATTCGCGCTCATTCGCCGGCTCGCCGAGGTTCTCGTCGCACCGCTTGTGCTGATAGCCGCTGTGCTCGGATCGATCCTGGGTGGCGTAGCCACGCCGACAGAAGCAGCGTCGATTGGCGCGGTCGGCGCCATTCTTCTGGCTGCGCGCAAGGCGCCGCTCGCAACATTGCTAAAGCCGGTCTGCGAGAAGACAGCGCAGATCGTCAGCATGATCTTCCTGATCCTGATCGGCGCCACCATGTTCAGTTTGGTTTTTCGCGCGCTCGGCGGCGACGACATAGTGCATCGCGCGTTGTCGAATCTGCCGGGTGGTGCGACCGGCGCGGTGCTCGCGGTCATGTTGGCGATGTTCCTGCTCGGCTTCGTGATGGATGCCTTCGAGATTATCTTCGTGGTCGTGCCCATCGTCACACCGACGTTGTTGACGATGCCCGGCGTCGACCCCGTCTGGCTTGGCATCATGATGGCGGTGAACTTGCAGACGTCGTACATGCATCCGCCGCTGGGGCCGACGCTGTTTTTCTTGCGCGGCGTAGCACCGCCGCAGATCACGACGCGGCATATCTACGTCGGGATCATTCCGTTTGTGCTGATCCAGCTCTTCGCATTGGTAATGCTATGGTTTGTGCCCGCGCTCGCAACCGCGGTGCCAAACGCGCTTTACGGCCGCTAGGGCCAGAGCCGCTCGACTGTGATCCAGATCCAAACGGCGCCCGTCGCCAGCAGCGAAAGCCCGACCGCCGCCGAACCCATATCCTTGATACGTTTAATGGCTGGATCGTGATCGCGGGTGACGCGATCGCTCAGCTTTTCGATTGCGGTATTGAGCAACTCGACGATGAGGGTGAAAACGATCACGCCGACCAGGGCAAAGCGTTCGCCCACGTCGGCAGTCAGGAAAAAGGCGAGGGGAACGCCGACCACCAGAAGAGCCAGCTCCTGACGGAACGCGGCTTCCGACCGCGTAACCGCAACCAGCCCGTTCCAGCTATTGATCGCCGCGCGCCAAATCCGCTCCACGCCACCCGCCCGTCCTGTTCCTCGGGAGATAGGTACGGGTTTTTCGTCGTCTATTCCATATCGTTGCGTGGCCCGTGTATAACCACTCCGCATGAAAGCCGCGGAGATGTTCAATCTGAAAGGCCGCGTGGCGCTGGTGACCGGCGCCTCAAGCGGCCTTGGCAAACAGTTTGCCGGGGCATTGGCAGACAATGGTGCTGCCGTCGCGCTGGTGGCGCGGCGGGCCGATCGGCTTAAAGCGCTCAAAGACGACATCGAAGGAAAAGGCGGCAAGGCGGTTGCCATCGAAGCGGATGTGACCGATCGCGTCGCCATGGCGCGTGCGTTCGACGTCGCGGAGAAGGCCTTTGGCACCGTCACGATCCTCGTCAACAATGCCGGCATTGCGCATGGCGGCCGTGCCGTCGAAATGCCACCCGAGGAATGGCGGAAAGTACTTTCGACCAATCTCGATGCGGTTTTCTTCTGGGCACAAGAAGGTGCGCGCCGCATGCTGGCGGCGAAAAAACAGGGCGCGGTGGTCAACATCGCGTCAGTGCTGGGGCTTGCAGTTTCCAAGGGCGCCGTTGCCTACGCCGCCGCAAAGGCAGGCGTCGTGCAAGTCACGAAGGCTCTGGCGGTGGAGCTTGCGTTCAAGGGCATCCGTGTCAATGCGATTGCGCCCGGATGGTTCGTGACCGAAATGAATGACGACTATCTCTCGAGCGAAGCCGGCAGCGCGATCAAGCGCGAGATTCCGATGGGCCGCTTCGGCAATCCGGGCGATCTTGATGGCGCACTGCTCCTGCTGGTGTCCGACGCCGGCAGTTACATCACCGGCGCTACCGTTGTTGTGGACGGTGGCCAGGTAGTTCAGATCAAAGGTTAGGAACGACACATGGACTTTACGCTTCCGCCTGAGGTCGAGGACTTGCGCCTGCGTGTGCGTGCGTTCATCGAAGAGAACGTTTTGCCACTGGAGGCCGATCCGGAGAATTTCTCCGAGCATGAAAATATCCCGGAAGCCCGGCTCGCCAAGGTGCGCGAAAAGGCAAAAAAAGCCGGGCTGTGGGCGCCGCACTCGCCAAAGGAATTCGGCGGTATGGATCTGCCAATCGTCGCTTGGGCAGCGATTTACGAGGAAGCCGCACGTTCGATCTTCGGGGCGCTGGCACTCAACTGCATGGCGCCTGACGACGGCAACATGAATCTGCTTAAGCTGGTCGGCACGCGGGAGCAAAAAGACAAATGGCTCAAGCCGATCGTGGAGGGCAAGGTTCGTTCGAGCTTCACCATGACCGAGCCCGCGCCGGGCGGCGGTTCCGACCCGTCGATGATACGCACGCGCGCTGAGAAAAAGGGCGATCGCTACATCATCAGGGGACACAAATGGTTCGCGACCGGCGCCGAGGGGGCCGCACATTTCATCCTGATTGCCCGTACCAGCGATGACAAGCGGCGCGGCCTGACCGCATTCCTCTTTCATAAGGACCAGCCAGGCTGGCGCATCCTGCGCCGCATTGCGATCATGGGTCCGCACGAGCATGGCGGCCACTGCGAACTGGAATTTGATGGCCTGGAAATCCCCGCCGAAAATGTGCTGCTGAAAGAGGGCGACGGACTCAAGATTACGCAAATCCGCCTGGGTCCGGCCCGCTTGACGCATTGCATGCGTTGGCTCGGACAATCAAAACGCTGCATGGAAATCGCACAGGCTTATGTTGCCGAGCGAGAAGGCTTCGGTGTCAAGCTCGGTGACCGCGAAAGTGTGCAGATCAAGCTTGGCGAAGTCGCGCAGCAGATTCAGATTGGCCGGCTGCTCACGATGCATGCGGCGTGGAAGCTCGATCAGGGCTCGCGCGCGCGCAAGGAAGTGTCGATGGCGAAGGTGCAGGTCGCCGACACGCTGCATAAGGCTGCCGACGTGGCGATCCAGTTGCAAGGCGCACGCGGCTATTCGCAGGATTCAATCGCGCAATGGATCTATCGGTCCGCACGCTCGGCCCGGCTGGTTGATGGCGCCTCCGAGGTGCACATGATGGTGCTCGCGCGCTTCATGCGCGAGGAGGGCCGCGACTTCTGGAAATGGGGTTAGGCCCGACCTCGGCCGATGCCGTTGCTGCAAGCGGCTAATTGAGGCCATGAGCGCGGTTGCGTGAACCTGCCCGCATAGTAACATCCCTGCCAACAGGCGATCCTTTAAAATAACCGCCTCGGGGAGGAAAGTATGCCGAATTGGCCGCGCCAACTGGCGCACGGTATCGCGCTTGTTGCCACGATACTCGCTATGGCGGCCCCTGCGGCCGCCCAGACCAAACTCAAATGGGCACATGTCTACGAAGTCGCGGAGCCCTACCACGCACAGGCGCTGTGGGCGGCCGACGAGATCAAGAAACGCACCGACGGCCGCTACGAAATCGGGGTGTTTCCTGCCTCCCAACTCGGCAACGAAAACCAGATCAACGAGGGCCTCGGGCTCGGCACTGTCGACATCATTTATACCGGCGCGTCGTTTGCGGGCTCGATTTACAAACCGCTATCGATTACCGGCGCACCTTTCATTCTGCGCGATTTTGATCATTGGAAGGCCTATCGCGAAAGCAAGTTGTTCCGCGACCTTGCCAAAGGCTACGAAGACAAGACCGGGCACAAGATCGTCGCGATCCTCTATTACGGTCAGCGCCACGTGACCGCCAACAAGGAAATCAAGAAGCCCGAGGACATGAAGGGCATGAAGTTGCGGGTGCCGCCGGCGCCGCTGTTTCTGATGTTCACCAAATCGGTCGGCGCCAACGCGACGCCGATCGCTTTCGCCGAAGTTTATCTCGCGCTTCAGCAAGGCACCGTCGACGGCCAGGAAAATCCGCTGCCGACCATCATGGCGAAAAAGTTCTACGAGGTTCAGTCGCACATCATGCTGACCGGGCATATTACGGAATCCCTGGTCACCATTGTCGGCAGCCACGTCTGGTCGAAGCTCTCCGATGCCGACAAGAAAGTGTTTGAGGAGGTCCTCAAGGAGGCCAGCGCGCGGTCAACCGATCAAATCCGTGCCTCCGAACAGAGATTGGCCGATGAATTCCGCAAGCTGGGCAAGACCGTGGTTGAAGTCGATCGCGAAGCGTTCCGCAAGGCGGCCTTGCCACTGCACAACGATGCCAGCGCGGGTGCCGGCTGGTCGCAGGCCCAGTACGATGAGCTGCAGGCGCTGAAATAACGGACCAACACAATTCGCATCACGCCGTGCTCTGGCGCGACGTGATGATTGCGGGCTGCGAGGCGGGGGCCGATGGCTAAGAAAAAGACGCTCAAGGGCGAGAAGCGCCTCATTCAAGCCGAGGACGCCGAGGTGGTCATCGAGCACTACCCGGAGGATTGGCTGGCATTCGTCATCTTTTGGTCACTGGCCTTCATCGTCTTCCTGCAGTTTTTCACGCGCTACGTGCTCAACGACAGCCTTGCCTGGACCGAAGAGATCGCACGCTACGGGTTGATGTGGGTCGTGTTCATCGGCGGCGCGATGGTGACCCGCCGCAATACGCATATCGCTGTCGAACTGCTCTCGAACGTGATGAAGCCGGGGCCGCTACGCGCGACGCTGCTGGCTTTCGTTGATTTCGTCAAACTCGCCTTTCTCGGCCTGGTTGCGTTCATTTCATTGACGATCATCGCGCGCATGCACCAACAGCGCATGACGGTGTTCGACTTGCCAATGAGCTACGTCTATGGCGGCGTCGCCTTCGGATGTTTCCTGATGCTCATCCGCCAGGCGATGAATGTCTGGCGTAACGCTCGAATGGGCTGGAGCCGGCCGGACGATGTAACGCATCAAATCGCAGCCGACTAAGCGCAGGACAATCCGATGATCGTCATGGCGTTTTTGTTCATCGCGGTCCTGCTTGCGGGCGTGCCGGTGTTCATCGCGCTTGCGGGCTCGTCCTTTATTTACACGCATTTCGTCGCGGGGCTGCCGGACTTCGTCATATTGCATCGGATGGCGGGTGGCATCGATTCATTTCCCTTGTTGGCGGTGCCGTTCTTCATTCTCGCCGGCAATTTGATGAATTCGGCCGGCATCACCAACCGCATCTATGATTTTGCAGTCGCGCTCGCAGGCTGGACGCGCGGCGGGCTGGCGCACGTCAACATCATCGGATCGGTCATTTTCGCAGGCATGTCAGGGACCGCGATCGCCGACGCGGCAGGTCTTGGGACAATCGAGATCAAGGCGATGCAGGATCACGGTTACGACACCGAATTCTCGGTCGGTGTTACAGCGGCGTCCTCAACACTTGGGCCGATCATCCCGCCGTCGTTGCCGTTCGTGATTTACGGAATGATGGGCAACGTCTCGATCGGCGCGCTGTTTCTCGGCGGCGTCATACCCGGCCTGGTCATGACGGTCTTTATGATGGGGTATGTTTATTATTGCGCGCGACGCTATGGAATGGGCCGCGACCAGGCATTCGCATGGAGTACGCTCGGAATCACCTTCATTGCTGCATTTCCGGCGCTGCTGACGCCCGCGATTATTGTCGGCGGAATGACTTTCGGATGGTTCACGCCGACAGAAGCGGCGATTGCAGCTTGCGCCTGGGCGATGGTGCTCGGAATCTTTCTCTATCGCACGTTGACGCCGAAGCAGTTTTACAAAGTCTCAATGGAAACGATTGAGACCTCTGCCGGGGTTCTGCTGATCGTCGCCGCCGCGTCGCTGTTCGGCTGGGTTCTGACGACAACCCGCGTCACCGAATACACCACCGAAGCGCTCCTGGCCGTGACCAACAATCGTTACATTATTTTGTTGCTGACCAATGTTTTGTTGCTGGTGGTCGGCTGCTTTCTCGAACCGATTGCATCCATCAGCATTCTGGTGCCGGTGCTGATGCCGGTGATCGTCAAAGTTGGCATCGATCCGGTGCACTTTGGCGTCATGATGACGCTCAACCTCATGATCGGGTTGTTGCACCCGCCGTTGGGCATGGTGCTATTCGTGTTGTCCAGAATCGCCAAATTGTCGATTGAACGGACAACTGTCGCGATTCTGCCGTGGCTTATACCTCTGCTGTTGTCGTTGATTGCGATTACGATGATCCCGGAGCTGACACTGTGGTTGCCGCGGTTCGTAGGGATGATCAAATGAGCGTGCGTTTGTGTGGGCAGCGCCGGCCCTAAGCGGTCGCCTTACGCAGGGCGGCTACCTCGTCGCGTGCCGATTTCATCAGATATTGCACGTCAGATGCCGCGATCACAAAGCGTGCGCCGAGTTTCACCAGCTCTGCAACGTGCTCGACATCGGCGCGGATGCCGCCGACGCCGAGATGCTTGCCGTGCGCCTTGCATGCTATTGCGGTCGCCTCATAAGCCGCTCTCAGCTTCGGGCTCTTCAGCTCGCCGGGAATGCCCATCGCGGTGCATAGGTCGTTGGAGCCGATCAGCAACACGTCGATGCCCGGCACCGCGGCGATCGCATCGGCATTGGCGATTCCTTCCGGGCTCTCCAGCATGGGAATGAGCACCGTCGCGGCGTTGCCTTGCTTGTTGACCTCGCCAAGTGGTGTTGCACGGTAGCTCTGCAGCGGGCCGGCGCCGGCGACCGAACGTTCACCCAGCGGCGGAAAACGGCAGGCACGAACGAAAGCCTCAGCTTCGGCACGCGTGCTCACGTTCGGGCAAATAATGCCAAGCGCGCCTGTGTCGAGAAGGCGCGTTGCGTCCTCGAAACGGTGCCCCGCAATTCGCACGAGCGGCGTCACGCCAAGCGGAAGCGCCGCAACGCAAATTTGCGCTGCGGCGTCGAGCGAGATTGTGGAGTGCTCCATGTCGATGAAAAACGCATCAAACCCGCATGAATCCGCGATCATCGCGATATCAGCGGTGCGCGCCAGCCGCGTTGCCATGCAAAGCGCGACCTCGCCTCGTGCCAGGCGCTCCTGCGTACGATTTGTAAAAGCCACGATGCCGGCTCAGTTACGGTAACTCGTATCGATCTGGTCGAGGATGCGCAGATAAGCCGCCCAATCGTGGCTGCCACGGCCGGCGTCGTGATGTTCGTATTGCTCCGCAGTCTTGGCGCAGATCGCCGGCGCAATCTCGACTACGTCGCCGCCGGTTGCTTCCAGTTTCATCTGGATATCGCATGCGTCGAGCAGGGCCTTCATCAGCACGAAGGCCTCGCGCGCGGACTTGCCGACGGTGAGCAACCCGTGATGATTCATAATCATCGCGCGGTTCTTGCCGAGATCGGCATTGATGCGCGCGCGTTCGGCAAAGTCCTCGGTGATGCCTTCATAGGCGTGATAACCGATGCGCTGGTAGAAGCGGATCGCCTGCTGCGACACCATCCGCAGGCCGTGCTTGAGGGCACCGATCGCCATGCCGTTATTTGTATGCACATGCATGGCGCAATTCACGTCCTCGCGCTCGCTTAACACTCCGCCGTGGAGGGTAAAGCCTGGGCGGTTGACGCCGGACTTCTCGTCGAGGTCCGCGTCCATTGAAACCTTTGCGAGATTGGAGGCTGTCACTTCGGTGTAAAGCAGGTCGTGCTTCTTCATCAGGAACATGCGCGGCTCGCCCGGTACACGCATGGAGGAATGATTGTAGATGACGTCATCCCAGCCGTAATGCGCGGTCAGGCGGTAGACAGCGGCGAGATCGACGCGAGCCTGCCATTCTGCTGGCGAAATTTCACCCCGTGAACTTTTAGGGACGCTGGCAAGCTTGTTCATCGGCGGTGTCCTCCGTGAATGCTGGCGAACTCTATCATATCGCTGGCGCTTGGCCAGATCGCGTTGCGTCAGTATAGAAGGTGCCGCAACGAGCGAGAGAATATGAACAAACCAATCAAGATCCGCATGGGCGGTTACGGCCCTCCGAGTACGGGATTCAGCAAATCGTTGAAGCTCATCGGCGATAAGCTCGAAGCGCAATTCGGAAACGACGTCGCTATCGAGTACGTCTACAACATAATGGACCACGGCCATAAGGCCGAAGACATTCTCACATTGGTCGAAAATGGGGAGATAACGCTCGGCTACCAGTCGTCGAGTTATCTGACCGACCGCGTGCCGGAACTGGGGTTCGTCGATCTGCCATTTTTGTTCAGCAGCAACGCACAAGCACGCGGCGCGATGGACGGCGCGCTTGGCGAATTCCTCGCGCGAAAGACCGAAGAGCGCATCAACTACCGAATCCTCGGCTGGTTCGAGAACGGCTTTCGTCACATTTCAAACCGGCTTCGGCCAATTCACGTGCCAGCCGATATGTCAGGAATGAAAATTCGCGTTTTGCCGAGCGAAATCCATAGACGCACCTTCGAATTGCTCGGCGCGATCGCGATGCGCATGGATCTCACAGAAGCTATCGCCATGATCAAGGCTGGCACGCTCGATGCGCAGGAGAATCCGCTCGCCAATACGGTCACCTATGGCGTCCATAAGTTTCACAAGTTTCATACATTGAGCTACCACTTTTACATTTCGCGCCCGATCTTTCTGCATCGCACGTCGTTCGAGAGTTGGCCCGACGATCTCAAGCGCGCAATGCAAGCGGCAGTGACCGAGGCCGTGACCTATCAGCGTAAGCTCGCGCTCGAGGAGCACGACAAATCGTACAAGGCGATCGAAGCCGAAAAGTGCGAGATCAATGCGCTGACGCCGAAAGAGCACGATGCGTTCGTCGCCGCTGTGCGGCCGCTTCTTGCGGACGCACGCAAGATTTATGGTGACGCGATGTTCAAAATGGTGCCGAAGGCATGATGCGTGTGGCGCTTTTAAGCTCACCAAAGCCTTAACGCGCTCGTTGCAATTCGAAGATTTACGCCGCTGAAACGAGTCTGACGTAAAGAACGGGCTCAGCTTTCCAAGCGGCGGCGGTCCGAATGAACCAGCAGAATTTTCCGATTGCACTTGCGCTTCGCGGCGTCAGCAAACGCTTTGACCGTCCCGCGGTCGACGCGCTCGATCTCACCGTTTATGGCGGCGAGTTTTATGCGCTCGTCGGGCCGAACGGCGCGGGTAAGACCACCACCTTGCGTATGGTGGTGGGCTTGCTTCGGCCGGATGCAGGCTCGATCTGCATCGAAGGGATCGACGCGCTCACTGATTCGGTCGCGGCCAAGCAGATTACGGCGTGGCTGTCGGACGAGCCGATGATCTATGACAAGCTCACGCCTTATGAATATCTCGAATTTGTCGCCGGCCTCTGGCGTATCGAACCGGCTACGGCAGAAGCGCGAGCGCGCGAGCTCATCGGCTGGCTCGGGCTTGAACCGCACGCCCATGAACGCTGTGAGGGATTTTCCAAGGGCATGCGCCAGAAAGTGGCGCTTGCGGGCGCCCTGGTCCACGACCCCAAACTCATAATCCTCGACGAGCCGCTCACCGGGCTGGATGCAGGAACTGCGCGCCAGGTGAAGAACGTGCTGCGCGAGCGCGTGCGCGCCGGCGGTACAGTCATCATGACGACGCATATTCTTGAAGTGGCCGAACGCATGGCCGATCGCATTGGCATCATTGCCGGTGGTCGCCTGATCGCTGAAGGCACGCTCGAAGAGCTACGCCGCCAGACTGGCGAGACCGCGACCAGCCTCGAAGACACATTCCTCACTCTGGTGGCCGAACAGGTGGTCGCCGCGTGAGCGAACCTGCCTCACTGACCTGGCTGACGAGCCACGAATTTCGCCTCGGCTGGCGCGATTGGGTGTCGTTGATGACCGCGGGCGGGCGCACCCGCGCGCGCAATGCTGTGATTGTGCTGGTCCTCTTTGCGGCCTTCATGCACTTGTTCGCCTATTGGACCGTCGCGCGTTATGCGAACGCGAACCTTGCGTCCGACACCGCGGCGCTGGTGGGAATCATGGGCACGCTGGTTCTGTCGTGGGCGTTGCTGTTGTCACAGGCAATGGAATCGGTGACGCGCGCGTTTTATTCCCGTTCCGATCTCGATCTCATCCTCACGTCGCCGGCCTCCGCCCGCAAAGTGTTCGCGGTGCGCATGGGCCGCATCGCCGCTGCTGCAGTTGCCGTCGCCGTGCTGCTGGCGGCACCATTCATCAATGTTCTGGCGGTGTTGGGCGGCGTGCGCTGGCTCGGTGCCTATGGCGTTGTCGCCGCGATGGGCGTCGTTGCGACAGCGGCAGCACTCGCACTAACGATCGCTTTGTTCAGGATCGTTGGAGCCAAACGCACGCGTTTGATCGCGCAAATTGTTGCGGCCGTGATCGGCGCGGCCTTCGTTATCGGCTTGCAGATTGCAGCAATCTTTTCCGCGGGCAGTCTATCCCGCTACACGGCGTTGCAATCCGAATGGATGCTGAGGCACGCACCCGATACCACCAGCGCTTTCTGGTGGCCGGCGCGGGCGATGCTTGGCGACGTCGGCGCACTTATCGTCGTGGTGGTTTCCGGCTTTGGATTCCTCGTTTTGTCGATCGCGCTGTACTCACCCCGCTTCGGCGAGCATGCCGTTGCGGCCGCAGGAGTCTCGGCCGCCACCGTTCGGCAACGCCGTTGGTCGCTTCGTTTTCGCCGCCGTTCCGCCAGCCGCGCGCTGCGCCAAAAAGAATGGACGCTGCTGTGGCGCGACGCTTGGCTGGTCTCGCAAACGCTCATGCAAATTCTTTATTTGCTGCCGCCGGCGCTTCTTCTGTGGGTCACGTTCCGCGACAATAATGACTCATTCGTCGTACTCATCCCGGTGTTGGTCATGGCGGCCGGACAACTTGCCGGTGGACTGGCGTGGCTGTCGATCTCGGGTGAAGACGCTCCGGATCTCGTCGCAACCGCGCCGATCTCCGCGCATCGCGTTCTTTGGGCCAAGATCGAGGCCGTCATCGGGGCGGTCGTGCTGATCTTCGCGCCAATCATAGCGGTGCTTGCTTTCGATTCAGTGTTTGCCGCGCTCGTCTGCGGGTTGGGGGTTCTGTCGGCCGCGGCAGCAGCGACAATCATCCAGCTTTGTTTCCGGGTTCAGGCACGCCGCAGCCAATTTCGCCGGCGCCAGACCTCATCGCGCGTCGCAACATTTGCCGAAGCGTTTTCGTCAATCTCGTGGGCGGCGACGTCGGCGCTGGCCGCCGCGGAAACCTGGGCGGCCCTTGGCACGGCAGCGATTGCGTTCGCTATTCTCGCCGGCGTTTGGATGATCA
>JBATYN010000057.1:0-4575 GCA_049674125.1 Pseudolabrys sp.
GGGGTTCACGCAGCGTTTTTTGTCGTATCGAGAACTGCGTCGTAGAGGTCGTCCTGCGCGATCACTTCAATGAGGGTCGTGACAAGCTCGGCTTCGGTCATGCCGGTTGCTTCCGCCCTCTGGCGCAGCCGGGACATCGCAACTCGGCTGAGTTGCAGTGTGGTCGGTACAGCAAAGGCAAAGCACCGCTTTGATTGCGGCGGCTTGGGCGGTTTGGACGCTGGCAAGAGCGGCACCAGTGGCACCACCTTGACCACTTTGGGTGTGCGCAGGCTGATATGAGCCTGTGAGCAGCGTACCTTGAGTGTGCCTACCGTGCAGCCAAGTCGGGCAGCGATGGCTTCGGTATTTAGGCCCTGCTGGACCAGCACCGGGATGCCAGCCATTACGCCCTTGGTCAGAATGGAAGGCCGCCCCCCCGGTTTTTTTTCGGTGACTGAATTCATTTTTTCTGCGTTTGTCATGCCGCTGTCTCCTTCCGACATCTCGCCAAATTCACCCGTTCTTCCGCACGGACGCGGTTAAAAAGCTGCGAAGCCGCCGTTGTGGCTTGCCAACGGCTCCGCTAGTGGCAAAGCACACGCAAATTGTTTTTGTTATTGTGACGCCGCATCTCAATGACGGAGTCTGGATTACGAAGACGTTTCGGCGAAATTAATATTAGGTAATCAGAAAGGTGGGGTGTGTCTGCGGAGCATTGCAGACCTTGTGCAGTGTCCACTTTACCCAAAAAAAGGACATTGGTAGCTGGTCGCCTGATGTCCGCTTTGTGCCAATAGTGGACATTCCCACATCCGTCCCACTCAGCTCGATGAGTCGTCTGTTGACCCAATCGGTAACTCGATCTCAAAAATGGAGCCGTGAGAACTCGTTTCAACAAGCCGCAAATTACCACCGTGGTCCAGAGCGACAGTTCGACAGATAGCAAGACCTAATCCCATGCCGGTCGGTTTCGTCGTGAAAAACGGGTCAAATACTCGGTCTTGATCCTCCTCAGTTATTCCATGGCCGCTATCTTGGACGGACAGAAAAACCGTCGAATTTTCACTTAGCCTCGTAACTACCCGCACATGCCTTGAGCCAGAGGGAACAGAACTCATCGCCTCGATTGAGTTTTTGACCAAGTTCAAGACGATTTGCTGAAGTTGTATACGATCGGCTCGTATCGGAGGGAGGTTAACCAGGTACTCGGTTGCGACAGCTACTTGGCTGGACCCCAAATCATGTTGCAGCAAACCTAGAACCTCTCGCGCAACATCATTGAGTTGAATTAAATTCATACGGTCGTCCGTCTTCCTGAATAGAGCGCGAACACTCAAGACTATTTCATTTGCGCGATGGCTCTCGTCGAGAACGGCGGCTGCGGAGGCGCGTATCTCGTCGAGATCAGGCGGAGTTCGCTTAAGCCAATTCAGAATTGTACTTCCGTACGCCGCAATTGCAGTGAGCGGCTGTGCAATCTCATGAGCGATTGCGCCGGTGGCGACGTCCAAGCTCATAAAGCGATTGGCGCGTTCGCGTCGTAGTAAGACTGTGGTACGGGCAATGCGGGCATAAAGCGAGATGGTCTCTGTAAGCAGCACGATCAGAACTGTAAAGCTGGCGATCAGTGCGTAACTCCGCGCGGTGTACCAGCCGAGAGTGAAGCGCACCGACGTTAGGACTGTTGTCAACGTAAGGTCGGGTAGGGTCGCAAAAAGTGTCACCATTATCCAGACACCGAGCGACGTGCGCTTTCTAAAATACAACAGGACTAGCGCTGCAGCGCTCAAAATCCAGATAGCGCCCGCGATATAACTCGTAATGGGGGCTTGGCGGATCTGATCGACAAAAAGGCTCGGTAAGTATTGCGCTCCTGCGGTGACGGCCCACGTCAGCCCTGCTGTCAAGACGAGCGCGCATGCAATAGTGATGGCGATTGCCGCTTTGGTCGATCCGCCAAGGGGATCATTGGCTCGCGGGCGATCATCCGACAACGCGTACACGGTGACCGCCAAGGGAAAGGCGATATGCCAAAGAAAAAACAAATAGGGCGCACTGCTTAGTTGATCCCCGATCAGACCGGAAGGAGCATACGCACCCGGGAAAGCAAGCGTTTGTAGAAATGCGAATAGACCGCTGAATATGTAGCCACTTGCGAGCGCCAGGAGACCTGGCAAAGGTTGGATCGAGTATAGGGAAAACAGCAGAGCCGCCGTTATCAGATCAGTGACGCACAAAACTGTTTGAAGTGCTGGCACAAACGCGTCAACGCGAGGCAACCGAACACTTGCGAACGGCGCGATGCATATAAATACGAGCGTTAGAATTAGGATGATCGCGAGCGCAACCCTGCGCTCTTGTTTGCTGGCAGGCGTAGTCGCAATGACAAGCGGGAACTCGTCGAGCGACGCGGCGGTTAATTTTTTAGGCTTGCTAGTCTGCATGGGTTGTGGCGCTAACCTCCACGCGGCCGACCATAACGTTTACGGCCTCAGAAACAATGGTTAGGACGCAAACAAAAGGGAACCGAAGCGCTTTGGTCTGCTTTGGGTCAAAAGCAGACATTTGCGGTGCAAAAGGCATGTGCGCTTTACCCCCGAAAGCGGACGCGCCGCTCAATAGGTCGTAGCGATCATTTGGTGTCTTGACGAGGCGGTCGCTGCCAGATCGATGTCGCGATAGCTGCCACGACGAGCACGACGGCAATGATTACCAGCAGCTCTATTGTGCCATCTCCACCATCGGGCGAAAAATTAAAGTACCGTTCGAAAAAATCCATGCCTCGCTCACGCCTTAAGTCATTCCATTGGAACACGATTTGTCAAATCATACTAGTCGACCGCAATATAACGATCCGTCCTATCGTGTCGGCAAATGAACGGTGATTTATTCTGTGGAGGCATCTCCGCAAAGAAAGAAAGGGCGATCCATGCCAAGTGCCAAGTCCGGTAACCTTGCATTCGCCGATCTGCGTGCGAGTGGGCTTGTCCGTCCCGCTGCCGAAAAATTCGCGGGGGCTTGGCTTGCCTGCTTTCTCGTGATGACACGCTCTGATGTTCTGCGAGCATTGAGTTTCGAGCACGTACTCCGCGCTTCGATTTGTGGGACTGTCGGCGCGATTGTTGCGGTTGTCCTCCTTGCACAGATGGATCGGACCACGAACTCGCTTGCTCGGCAGGTAACAATCAGCGCGATAGCGACGTTCGCTGGCGATATCTTCGCGCACCCGTCGCACTTTCCGCCTCAATGGGCGGAGCCGGTGGTCACGGCCACTGTATCGGCATGCATTGCCATCGTCGTTTGGTATGCGAAGCGGTGGGTCAAGAGCCTCTAAGCGAAGCAAAAAAGAGGTTCGATCTAATTCCACCCTATCACGGGTGCGGCACTTCGATCCGATGCGTGCCGTTAGGATCGACATGAACGATAACAATCCGTTGCTCGCGCGCAGCGATCAGCGCGGCTTCATCAAGGCCAGCGCGGCGGGCCTGATCGGAGATTTCAAGTGGCGCCGGTTGGGGAAGAAGCAGCGCGCGGGAGCGGCGCCGCAAGGTGCGCAGGCTGAACATGACAAGCGAGCCGGCGAGTGTGGCTGCCGCGAGCAAATACGGCATCAAGCGATCGAAGAACTCCGACCAATTGGCATTGGAGTCGAAGGGGCCAAGACCCCGCTGCAGGTAACGGCCCAAGAACAGCTCGAACTCGATATCAAGCAGGACCGCAAAAACCACCCACATCATCAAGGTCAGGAGTATATCGCGCCACTTCACTAAGCGGGGCACGTGCCTGGCGACAATGAGCGGGGGCCAAAGGCCGTCAGAGTTACTCATCGGAGGCCTCGATCCGGGCTGATCCAGGTCGTGCGCTCCTTTTTCGGCTGAAACAATACACGTGGCAGCGCAGTGGCCGCGGTCACCGCGCTGAGTATCCAGAAGGCCGCCGGATACCAGATCACCCAGAAAAGCGATCGCAACATTCCGCGCTCGTAGCGGATTTCGAGAAAGTCGCTGACCAGCGCTTGCGCGAGATAAGTGAGCGTCAGCGTCAGCCCCCACCACTCCGGCACAAGCCGAAACTCGGGCAAAGGCCGCGTCGGGCCGAGTCCCAACTCCCATAAAAGTCCGACTCCGAGACACAACAGCACGACGTAAGACCAGATCACACTCAGAAGGTAATTGATGTAGGTTGGCAGCAGCGACGGTACGCGGCCGGTGATCATCGGGCGGAAAAACGCCAACATCATTTGGACGCCGCCCTCGGCCCAACGCAGGCGTTGTCGCCACAGGCCACGCAGCGTCTCCGGCATCAGGATCCAGACGATGGCATTCGGCTCGTAAATCACGCGCCAACCCGCCAGCTGTACCCGCCAGGTGATGTCAATGTCGTCGGTGATCGTGTGCGGTGACCACCAACCCGCGTCTTCCAGGGCCCGCTTGCGAAAAGCGCATATGACCCCGCTGACCGTGAAGAGGCGGCCATACATCGTCTGCGCCCGCCGAATGAGCCCGATGATCGCCGCAAATTCGCCGACCTGCAGTCTGCCCAGCATCGAGGTGCGGTTTCGAATCCGGGGGTTGCCCCCCAATCCACCGACAT
>JBATYN010000058.1:0-4733 GCA_049674125.1 Pseudolabrys sp.
CCGGCCGATCGCACCCCGGGGGGCTGGGGGGCTGAGGAATCCGGCGCTCGAACCGGACCGGGCCTTGAGGCAACGGTGCTGTTATCCCAATCCAGCGTGACCGGCGATTGACGGAAATTGGGCGTTATTGTGGGAGCTTTTAACGAGTTCGTGATCGTCGGCGGGCGGATTTTGCCTGTTTTGAAGTCACATCCTGCCGGAATGAAGGTCTTGCCGTAGGCCTTCAGCGGCGCGATCATTGGCTGCAGACAAAAGGAGGCGCCGCATGACGTTCGGTTCCGGCGATATCGATCCAAGCCAGTCCCCCGGGGGCGGTACCCCGGTGCGCACAGCGTCCGCCCTCGCAAATCAGGTGACTTTCAGCCGGCGCGAGCTCAACCGCATTCTCGACCTTTATGGCCGCAAGGTCGCGGCCGGCGAGTGGCGCGATTACGCCATCGATTTTCTGAAAGACCGGGCGGTCTTTTCGGTGTTTCGCAGAGCCTCGGAAGTCCCGCTCTATCGTATCGAGAAAAATCCAAAGCTTGAACGCCGTCAGGGCACGTACAGCGTCATCTCCGCCACCGGACACATCGTGCGCCGCGGTCACGAACTTGAGCGAGTATTGCGCGCGATCGATGTGTCGCTGTCATTGGTCGCGAGTTGACTTAACCTCCGCTCGTCCCCGTCCCCGCCTGCGCGGGGACAGGCTCCAGCGGGGATCCAGGGCAAAAATTTTGGCGCTTCTGTTTGTTTCTCTGGATTCCCGCTTGCGCGGGAATGAGCGGGGGATGTGGCGGCGCAATTTGGCCATGACGCACCGAAGCCGAAGACTTCGCCGGCGGTGATCGGGACGACATTGCCGCTTCCCTTTACCCGTTCGTCCCCGCGAAAGCGGGGACCCAGGGCAAAAATTTCGGCGCTTCTGGTTGTTTCTCTGGATTCCCGCTTGCGCGGGAATGAGCGGGCGCGGTCGTGTGTCGCCTTATGGGCTGGTCGAAGCGCCTGGTCCGAGCGCGCGCTGCATGAACAGCGTGTCCCGCCAGCCGCCGAGCTTGAAACCGACATCCCGCAGGACGCCGGCGCGGGTGAAGCCCAGCGCTTCGTGCAGGCCGATTGAAGCGGCCTGGTTTGGCGAATCCCCGATCACCGCGATCATCTGCCGAAAGCCGCGGGCTTCGGCGGTTTCGATGAGGGCCGCCAGCAAGGCGCGGCCGACGCCGCGGCGATGTAAGTCGGGCGCGACATAGACGGAATCTTCCAGCGTATGCCGATAGGCAGGACGCGTGCGGTAGAGCCCGGCATAAGCATAACCGCCGAGTCTGCCGTCAACGTCGGCTGCCAGATAGGGAAAGCCTTGGCCGAGAAGGTCGTTCATGCGCCGCATCATCTCGGCTTCGTCAGGTGGCGCCAGCTCAAACGACGATGTGCCGTACACGACGCCATGCGCATAGATGCGAGCAATGGCGGGAATATCTGAAGGTATGGCGGGACGAATAGCGACGGTCATGCGCTATGGACGTTACTAAAAACAAAGCGCCCCGGACTAGCCGGGGCGCCGAAGATTTTGTTTCTGACTTGCTATGGACTAGCGGCGATCGCCCATGAAACGCAGCAAGAACAAGAACAGGTTGATGAAGTCGAGATAGAGCGTCAACGCGCCCATGACCGCCTTGCGGCCGGAAATGGTGCCGTCATCGTTGGCGCTATACATTTCCTTGATCTTCTGGGTATCCCAGGCGGTCAACCCGGCAAAGATCAACACGCCGATCGCAGAGATGGCGAAGTCGAGTCCGCTGCTCTTGAGGAACATGTTGACGACCATCGCGAGGATCAGCCCGAACAGTCCCATCGTGAGGAACGAGCCCATCGGCGAGAGATCGCGCTGCGTGGTGTACCCGTACAAGCTCAGCGCGCCGAACGATGCCGCCGAGATGAAGAAGGTGCGGGTAATCGACGCGCCGGTGTAAGCGAGAAACACCGACGACAGCATGAGCCCAAGCAATCCCGCATAGAGCAGGAACAGCATCAGCGCTGTGCTTGGCTGCAGGCTGTTAATGCGGAAGCTCATGAAGAACACCAGTCCGAGCGTGCCCAGGAACAGCACGATCGCCAGTGGGCCGCTGAAGATGGTCTGCCCGAACTGAGTGAGTCCGGTGACGCGACCAGTCGCATCGGTGATCACAGCGGCGTTGTAGGTAAGCCAGGCTACGACGCCAGTCAGAGCGACGCCGGCGGCCATGTAATTGTAGACGCGGATCATGTAGGCGCGCAGACCCGCATCGATCGCGATAGCTCGCGCGGCGCCACCGAAGCCGCGGCCAGCTACGTTACGGTCGTAGTCCGACATCGAAGTTTCCTCTCTCATGTTCCGGCCTTGGCCGGCTAAGTCACGCGCGCCGGCATGGTGCCGTCGCGCTCGTGTGCCGAATCTAGTGGTTGGCTAGCCTTCGCGCCAGATATGGCTTGATGATGACTAGATACCCTTGCGGATCGTTAACGTCCGAGGTCGCGACTATAGCCGATATGTTCCGGGCTGGAATGGCGAGCCTGGGCACGTGGCGGAATGTCGCAAAAACTATAGATTCCTCAATATAGGGGCCGGTTTCTGGCCTAGCGCCGCGTAGGTGCCCACAAGTCCGAGGGCGACGGTAACCAGGACCGCCGCGGCCGCGGCTGCCAGGGCTGGCCAGGGCAACCAGACAAAGGACAGGTGCATCAGCTGCGCCACAATCAGCCAGGCGGCGAGCGAACCACTGATCACGCCGAACAGCGCTGTGGCTCCTCCGATCAACAGGTATTCGATGCTGTATGCGCTGAGCAGCCGGCGGCGCGTGGCACCGAGCGTTTTCAGGATCACGGCGTCATAGACACGATGGCGGTGGCCGGCGGCGAGAGCACCGCCAAGGACAAGCGCCGCCACGACCAGCGTTATCGCGCTGGCGCCGCGAATTGCGAGCACCAGATTGGCGATGATGCTTCCGACTGCATCGAGAGCATCCTTCACGCGAACCGCAGTGACCGTGGGAAATGTTTGTGCGACTGCGCCGATGAGTGAGGCTTCCTGCGCCGGCGTGCCGCCGCCGGGAAAGGCGAGGGTGGCGAGATGTGTGTGAGGGGCACCGCGAAATGAATTTGGCGAAAAGACCATCACGAAATTAATGCCCAGTGATTCCCAGTCGACGGTGCGCATATTTGCGATCGTTGCCGTGACGTTGCGGCCGAGCACATTGACGACAACGGAATCGCCAAGCTTGAGGCCCAAACCGTCGGCAATTCGTTTCTCGAACGACACCAATGGCGGGCCGTCGTAATCGGCAGCCCACCATTTTCCTTCGACCAGGCGCGAGCCAACAGGGATATCGTTCGCATAGGTGATGCCGCGGTCACTTTGGAGCACCCAGGCCGCATCGTCTCTCGGCTTGATGTTCTCGGCCGGCGTGCCGCCCGCTGAAATGATGCGGCCGCGCAGCATCGGCACTTCTTCCAGCTTTGCGGACGGTGCCTGCGCGCGCACGAAATTGCCGAAACGTTCGGACTGGTCGGCCGGGATATCCAGGAAATAAAACGACGGGGCTTTTGCCGGCAGCTCATTGGAAAACTGCCGTTGAAGATTGCCGTCGATCTCGATGACGGTGATTAGCAGCGCGATGCCGAGACCCAGTGAGAGGACGATGGTAGGCGTCAGCGCGCTCGGGCGATGGATATTGGCGACGGCCATGCGCAGCTCCGTCGATCGCGCCCGTGGCGCGTGCCTTGCCAACATCATCAACAGGCTCGCGACGATTCGCAGCAGCAGAAATATGCCTGCGGCGGTTACCACATAGATTATTGCGACGCGCCGGTCATAGGCGAGCATCACCGCGAACACAGCCAAAATGGCCACAGCAAGAGCGGTGAAGACGACATAACGCGGACGCGGCCGGCGCGGCTGTTGCGCAACCATATCCCTGAACAGCTCTGCCACCGGCACATCGTGCGCACGCCCCAACGGCCAAAGAGCGAACACAAGCGCCGTCAGCAAGCCATAGATCATCGCTAGCGCCAGTTCTCCCGGGTGCAATGCCGGCTCGATGGGCAAGGGGATGATGGCCCCGAACGTCCATGAGATGACGAACGGCAGGATTGCGCCGAGCGTCACGCCAATGGTGCCGCCTGCGAGTGCCAACAACAAAACCTGCGTCAGATAGATCGCGAACACGCGGCGTCCGCTGGCCCCGAGCGCCTTCATCGTGGCGATCGTTTCCCGCCTTCGGTCGAGATGGCTTTTCACAGCGTTGCCGACGCCGACTCCGCCAACCAGAAGTGCGGTCAGGCCGACGATCGTGAGAAATTGCGTAAAGCGCTCGACGTTGCGCTCGAGCTGCGGTGACGCATTGCTGCGTCCGCGGATATCCCAACCAGCTTCCGGCAGCTGCGCACGTGCTTGCGCAGTGACCGCCTTTGCGGCGGCGTCGGACGCGTCATTGTCCGGAAGGCGCAGCCGGTAGTGCCAACGCACAAGGCTGCCCGGCTGCAAAAGTCCGGTCGCCTGCAGCGCATCCTGGCTCGTCATCAGACGCGGCCCGAAGCCGATGCCGCCGGCGAGCTTGTCCGGCTCGCTCGTCAGGGCTGCGCGGATCTCGACGGTGGCATTGCCAATCGCAAGCCGCGCACCCGGCTTGATGTCGAGACGCGCCATCAGCGTTGGGTCGGCGACAGCGCCGAAAATGCCATCGTGCTGCGCGAGTGCATCGGCAAGGCCGCCGGGTGGA
>JBATYN010000059.1:0-1822 GCA_049674125.1 Pseudolabrys sp.
CATTCGGGAAGATCGGCACAAACAGAAAGACCGCTCTCGCGGCGGTCGCTCCGAAATCCGATTAGGTGTTTGGATTACGCTGCCACAGAGCGGCAGTCTTTCTTTTTCTGCGCCAGCCGAGCAAACCTAGCGCACCGAGGCCGCTGGCGAAGAGCGGGAACGCAGCGGGCAATGGCGTTTCCGCTACCTGTGGGACAGCGACCGCAGAGAAATTGAGGGCATAGTCGGAGTTTATCTGATTGATCTCTTTCTGTAGTTCTATATCGACCGAAGCTCTGCACGCATCAATGAGGGCACCACCATTCGCGGGTCCACACGAGTCCGGATTGTTTGATGCGTTGGCCTGCGCGATCTCCCCTTGAAAAATAGAGTCGATGGCTTGCGTGTTGGCTGCCTGCGTCGGACCACCTGGATAGCTCAGCCAGATCGTAAGCAGAAGCGCCGTGCCGGTCTCACCAAAAGGATTCTGTGTGAAGATAAACTCTGACTGCGCGACGAGCTTGGGGCTCGTATAGCTCACGACGAACGGCACTGCGAGGCTGCGCACAGTCGAAGGATCGAGTGTTAAGTTTATGGACGTTACGGTCGTCAGTGCCGCATCGCCGTTTAAGGTCCCGGTCAGACTATCGCCGAATGCGTTTGATCCCGAGACATCGAATGTCACTGCGTTTGCCGGCGTGGACAACAACACTGCGATTGCGATCAGTGCAATCGAGGCGACGGTGACATTACCATCGCTGTTGTGTCCTGCCCTGGCTTCGCGTTCCGCGGTCGCCGCAAGATCTGTTGACATGGTCTCCCTCCTACCGGTCTCACGAAACTGATTGTCAAATTAGCCAGCACAAATGCGGGTGGCATCATCCAAATGGATGATGCGAACAACCACTTGAAATGCTTTTTAATTTGAGTTCCATATTTTGGTCACGCAGCGAGTGACGCTGCTTTCTTCTTCCTGCGCCAGCCGAACAGGCCCAACGCGCCGAGGCCGGTGGTGAAAAGTGGGAGTCGGCAGGTAGCGGTGTTGTACTCGTGCCGTCCATAAAATCTTGGCCCCATCGCCTGTTCTCCCCCGGATACCCTTTCTTAATCGAATTGGAACACGCTCCGACTGGCCGGTGTAACCAGCTGGGATCATCCCGGGGTGCGCGATGCCACGGCTCGTCTATTCCAGCGAAAAGCACGGCTGCGGCGCCACCATTGAACTGGATTCGCAAGAAGTCGTGGTCCTTTCAATTGCACAAGTGAGTGTGCTGGTTTTCTTGTGGGACATGAGAGGCGGCCTAATTCGGCGGATCTTGAGCAATTTTTTCGGCGCAAGATTATACAAGGAAAGAGTCGTCTATAGGAATGCGCAGACGGCAGAAGCACTGAGAATGATGTATCCAGACCAAGCAACCGAACTTCAATTCAAGAATCGTACGTTGGCCGCTTTCGCCAATGCTATTTGGCATTGCAGATCGGCGGCCGAAGTCACTACGGTGCTGAACGAAGCATCCTCAAAGTTAACGGAACTAACACAGCGGCTAATCGCCAACGGCCGCTAATCTATCGCGGCCCGCCGGGCGAGTGTCGATGCGCACATTGGCCAGCGTTCGCGGCCATTAATGTCCGCTAAGCGCCAATAGCGGACATTGGGAAAACATTGGGCGCTACGAAAAGAATCGGCCCAAGTCCGGTTCTCGTACTACGGGCCGCGGAGCGCAATCAAAATGCCAACTACGAGGTACAGGCCTAGGAACGGTCCAAGTTCGCGTCATACTGTTTGGAAGAATCGAAACGACGTCCGGGAAAACCCGAGCCGCCGATAGAAGCGGTGCGCATC
>JBATYN010000060.1:0-2051 GCA_049674125.1 Pseudolabrys sp.
GACTGTGACATTGGACCACTTTCATAGTGCGTCAGCCTCCGCCGGTCCAGACGCATTGGCAAAAATCATAGCTGCACATGCTGATGTCTGCGTTTGGGTCATTAGCGGACATCAGTCGTGTTTTCGGCGCCCGCGCGGCAATATGCTGGGGTCCAAAAGCCAAGACTTTGGCCGGAAATAACAAGACCGAGCCGGTCCAGTCGTTTTAAACAACAATCAAAATTACAAGAACAATTTGTGAGTGCTTTGACACTAGCGGAGCCGCCGACAAGCCACGACGGCGGCTCCGCAGTTTTTTGACCGCGTCCGTTCGAAAGAACAGGTGCGTTTGGCGAGGTAACGCAGGAGACAGCAACATGATCAACGCAGAAGCAATGAATTCAGTCACTCCAAAAAAACGACGGCGGCGTTCTATTCTCACCAAGGACCTGATGACGGGCATCCCGGTGCTGGTCCAGCAAGGTTTGAATGCCGAAGCCATCGCAGCCCGACTTGGCTGCACCGTCGGCACACTCAAGGTGCGCTGTTCGCAGCAACGCATCAGCCTGCGCGTACCCAAGCAAGCCAAGGTGGTGCCACTGGTTCCTCTTGTCCCGGCGTCACCCGGCAGGCCGCCACAATCAAAGCAGTGCTTTGCCTTTGCCATGCCGACCACGCTGCAGATCAGCCGTGTTGCGATGTCGCGGCTGCGCCAGCGGGCGGAAGCCATTGGCGTGAACGAAGCCCAACTTGCCAGTGACCTGCTTGAGGTGATTGCGCAAGACGACCTGTACGATGCTGTACTCGATAATAAAGCCAAAAAAATCTGCGCGTAACCAGACCATCGCCCCTGCCATAACGACACCGCCAAACAGGATCGGACATGTCAGAAAATGCAAATGATCTGGCCTGCGTCTATTACATCAGTGACGCGAGCTGCACCGATCCGTACCGTGACGGTTATGTAGGCATTACTTCCAATGAGACACGCAGAATGGCTGACCATCGCCGGTCGGGACGTTTCCCGGCCGATTTTAGCTGGACAATTCTGTTCAGGGGCACGCGACAGGAATGTGCTGCCGTGCAGAAGCGATATCGACCGCATCACGGCATCGGATGGAATGATGATCGCGGCAATGGTCGCTGGCGCGACAAACGTCAAATGGACGATGCCGTCGCCGCCGCCTTCATGAACTGCATCGCGAAGACGCCGATCCCGACGCAGCCATTCGGCAACCAACCGGAGACTAGCCGGCCGCTCAATCCTGAAAAGAAACCAATGGCACCGGCGTCATCGCCCACAGCTGAACGGGACACCTGACGGTTTGAGACCGCGCCTCCTGGCGCGTGGCGCGGAGCGCCATCCCGGGGGCTTCACACAGGAGCAAGCAAAATGGAAATTGCATTCTTTCTGGTCTTCGCCCTGGCAATCTACTTGTTGCCATTCGGCGTTGCCTGGGAGCGTCGCCACAACAATCGGCTGGCAATCTTCTGGCTTAATGCATTTGCGGGCTGGACGTTTATCGGCTGGGTCGGTGCGTTGGTTTGGGCATGTACAAATAATGTGCGCACTCCGATGAAGACTGTTCAAGTTGAAAAGTCACAAGCAGCACCGGCTTTCGAGCCGCGTTAACTTTTGAGATTGTGATCCCGCGGGCTCGTTCACATCGCCTTGCCCTGACTGACTCAGCCGCTGGCGCGCCCGCCCGGGGCGACCTAACGATCGATTAGGAATTTTGCGCGACCATTGCCGAATGCGGATGTTGATCTGGATTGTCGGCCTGCTCGCCCTGGCGACGTCGCTGGACTCGTCGCTTTATGGCGGTCTCTACACGAGGGGCTTTGTTCGGATGCTTTCCGACATGGCTGTTGGTTTCGGGTTCGGGTAGGCAGGCGGATGCCGTTCCGTACCGGCTTGTACGACGCGGGCGCAGCACGCCCGGCGCATGCACTCTGATTGCTCCGTTGAGGGCTTCTCAGATGCTTCTCCGGTCCGCTTTTTGGGGCCACAGCGGACGTGACGATTGCACCGCAAAATGTCCGCTTTTGACCCAGAGCGGACACCTCAACGA
>JBATYN010000061.1:0-5320 GCA_049674125.1 Pseudolabrys sp.
CGTCAGAGCAGTTGCGCTGATTGGAGCCGCCGAAGAAACATTTGCGCACAGCGGAACAGCAATTATGGCCGCCACCATCAGTTTCGTTATCGACCTAGACATGGCTGTACCTCTCGGATTGCTTTGAACTCTGGAGCCGATGCTATCAGCTTACTTGGATGAAATGCATGACATGCGATATGAAATTTGACATACGGCAAAGGAAGGAAAACAGCGCCGCACCGCACTTCAAATGCGGATAACCCCAGCATTGCCGGTGGTTTCTGGCAACCGGCACTAAAACAGCCGGGTCATGATCGCGCAGTTGTGACGAAATCGCCCAGCGCCCGATGGACGCGCGTGATGACGCCGTCCCATGTGCGCGCCGCGTCCTGCCGAAACACGCGCAGGGTGGGATACCAGGGGCTGTCATCCCGCTCGAGCATCCAGCGCCAATCGGGAACGTAAGCAATCAGAATCCAGACGGGCTTTGCGAGTGCGCCGGCAAGATGGGCGACGCTGGTGTCCACCGAAACGACCAGATCGAGCTGTGATATCAGCCCGGCCGTGTCTGAATAGTCGCCAAGCACATCACCGAAATGAAGAATACCGCGGTCTTTGAGTAGCGCTGCATCGTCTGCAGAAATCTCCTTGTGCAAGCTCACATAGGTCGCGTCGAAGGCCAGAAGCGGGAAGAATGCAGGCAGACCGATCGATCGTTCGCGATCTCGCTCGTGCTTCGCGTTGCCCGCCCAGGCGATCCCGATCCGCGGTCGCGTCTTCGGCCCGAGCCGCGCATCCCACACCGACCCGGCATCGGCCGGCGCGCTCACATACGGCACGTCGTTAGGAACCGTATCGAGCCGCGTCTCCATTGCCAGTGGCAGGCTGATCAAAGGGCAATGCAGGTCAAACTGCGGCAGAGCATCGCCTTTGAGTACAATCTCAGAGGGACCGGCGACGCCTCGCATAAGACTGAGCAGCGGCTTGTCGACTTCGAGAATGACGCGTGCGCCGCGCGCGGTCACCATTGACGCGTATCGGCAGAATTGAATCGTGTCGCCAAACCCCTGCTCCGCGTGCAGCAGGATTGTTTGGCCCGCGATATCGCCCTCGCCCAGCCACAGCGGCTGTGCAAATTCGCGCTTGTTGGGCGCCATATCGGTCTTCTTCCAGCGCCATTCGTATTCGGCAAAACCGCGATCGAAATCGCCTTTGAGGAGCCGCATCGACGCTTCATTGCAGTGCGCGACGATGTTGTCCGGCTTCAATACGAGCGCACGCACCGAACACTCCAGCGCTTCGTCATAGCGATTGAGCTCCTTGAGGATCTTACCGCGATTGTTGAACGTATCGGCATCGTTCTGCCGCGCCGGAAGCAACCGGTCGTAGCACGCCAGCGCCTCGTCAAACCGCTTCAGGTCGTGCAGCGCGTTTCCGCGATTATAGATCGCGTCCGCGTAGTCCGGCCGCAGCGCCAGTGCACGGTCGTAGTCAGTCAGCGCTTCGGCATGCCGCTTCACTTCATCCAGAATGACGCCGCGCTTGTTGAACAGCTCGGGATCATTCGGCCGCATCGCGATGGCGCGGTCGAGATTTGGCAGTGCTTCATCATATCGCTTGAGCTCCGCCAGCGTTATGCCGCGATTGGAGATGGCCTCGACGAGATTTGGCCGCGACACCAGCGCGCGATCATAGCTTGCAAGCGCCTCATCGTAACGCTTGAGCTCGCGCAACGTATTGCCGCGATTGCAATGCGCCTCGACGACGCCCGGCCGCAATGTGATGGCGCGATCATAGTTCGCGAGCGCCTCGTCAAAACATTTGAGCGCATGCAACGTGTTGCCGCGATTGCAGAGCGCGTCAACATAATCGGCTTGCAGAACGAGCGCATGATTGAAGTCCGCCAGCGCTTCATCGAATCGGCCGAGCACATGCAACGTAACGCCGCGATTGTTGAGCGCGCCGGCATGGTTTGACTTGACGGACAGCGCGCGATTGTAGCTCGCCAGCGCCTCGTCGAAACGGCCCATTTCCTTGAGCACATTGCCGCGGTTGTTCAGCGTGTCGGCGTGATTGGGCTGCACGGCAAGCGCCCGGTTGTAACTCGTCAGCGCCAGATCGTTTTTGCCCTGCGACGCCTGAACAACCGCCAGCACATGGTGCGCGTCAAAGAAATTCGATTTCTTGGATATTATTTTTTGGCAGATCTGTTCTGCTTCGCCGAGCTGCCCGGCCTGATAGGATGAAATGGCGCGGTTCAGCGCCAGCGTGAGTTTCGAGCCCGACATCTCAATCAGCCACCGCTATCCGCGCGCGCCCCAGGTCGGGCTCTCGCGGATTCTCGGTGATTCGCGGGGTTCTGGCGAGGCTATGGCGTTAGGTGCGCTGAAACTCGCGCGGCGACACCCCTGCCACCCGGCTGAATGCTGCCGAAAACGAGCTGGTTTCTGCAAAGCCAACCGCCAGCCCGACCTCGGTGACCGAATGGTCGGCCAGCAACGCCTTGGCGCGTTCGATACGGCGCCCCAGGTGATAGCGATGCGGCGGTTGGCCGAACGACGTCTTGAACGCGCGGGCAAAGTGATACGGGCTCAATTCGGCCAAGGCCGCAAGCTCTGCCAATCTCACGTTGTCCGCCAGATGCTCCTCGATGAAATCCGCCACCCTCTTTTGCTGCCAGCCGCTCAGGCCGCCTCGCGCAACCACAGGCGGCATGCTGCTGTTAAGCCGGAGAAGCTCGTGCCCCAGCAAGACGCTGAGCGCTTCGGCATAATGCGTCAGCCCCGGCCCGGTATTCATGGTCTCGTGCTTGAGCTTCTCCGTGAGCCGCCATAGTTCGGGATCAAAAAAGAACAGGCGCGGCCGAAATCCGATCTCGGAAAACCGTAACTCCGAATCGAGCAACGGACCGCTTGGATCGATATAGAAGTAATTGACCCGGGTGAGCACGCGCGGATCCTGCCACCCGAAGAAATCATGGCCGGCCGGCACGAAGGTCAAACGGCCGGTCAGGTTGCGCAATGCCGATTTTGGCAATCCTTCAACCGACGTTTCACCGTCGTCACGCTCGGAATATTCCGACGCAATGAGCAAATGTTGCTGCGACTTGAAAGCATAATCGAACGGCTTTTGCTCGACGACGCTGACGACATCAGCGCGCAAGCCTTGCCATTCAGATGCTTTCCGGGTGGTGAGTTCGGACGGAGCAATTCGAACCCACTGCTCCTCACTCATGCTCGGTTGAGCCACGCTTGGTTCAGGCATGCGATCTCCAATTCAAGATCGCCCCGCCTTGGTTCCCATCTCTTTTCATCGCGGACGGTGTTGCCTGGAGATATCCGTCACGCCGGATTCAGACAAGTCACGGCTGCGTGTACGCGCATTCGCTTTGCGCATGTATGCCCTGCATTGCGCGTAGCAATAACGAGGGCAACACCGCAATTCCCGACAAGCGGTTCCACCTTCTCTTACCCATCTTCGTGCCATCGGAAATGAAACTGAAGGAGAACTCCCGATGAAAAAGCTTCTCATATGCACGGCGTTCAGCATCTTGCTGGCATCGCCCGCTTTTGCGCAGTCGTACAGCACAGGCTACGGCAGCGGCAACGTGATCAATCTGCCCGCCCTCGAACATGGCGGCTTTGCGGCGGCACCGGCGAACGATGCCTTTGCCTACGCGCCGGAACATGCGAGCGTACGGCATGCGCGTAATGCCCGTGCAGAAGCCATGCCGGCACAATCCATTTCGGCAAGCGACCCCGACACCGTGTATGAATCCGGCCAGTATGTCGGACGCGATCCGGATCCGAACGTTCGGCTTGAGCTGCGCCGCGACTGGACCCACGACTAAAGACGCAAGTTGTTCGTGTAAGGCCGGCTGCAGCCGAACTTTTATGTGCAAACGAAGGAAGCCCCGGAGTCCGCTCCGGGGCTTTCGCGTGAAAGACCGTTCGCAGTGTTGATAAAAAAAGCCGCGCCCTCGAACGACTATAAAGGAAAAGGCCGGGCGCTTGCCCGGCCATTTACCGATTTTTGGGAATGTTTGCGCCGAACCGAACTAGAACTGATCGTATTGTTCGGTGGTCAGGCCGACCTTGGTCACTGTCATCCCGGTGGGGTCGATCGAAACGGTGTTGTGCTGCCTGGCAACGGTGGGAGATGTCGCCCAGACGGTGAACACGACGGCGGCGGCGGCTGTGATTGCTAGCAGGGTGCGCATCGGGGATCTCCTTTGGTGTCTCTCTGATTGTGAGACTACCTGCACCGATCAGCGACAGCTGTGTTCTAGGTCACATAAATGCGGTTTTGAATGTTCAAACCGTATGGAACTTCACTCTGCCGGTATCGGCGTAGCGGGCGCTGTCGGCGCTTGCACGGCTTGCGATGTTGTCGCCGGTCCGCGCAGCGGCCGTTCCTCCATCGAAATGAGGAATGCCATGCCGAACGACAACACCAGCGCACAAGCGAGGAAAACGAAACGGAACGCATAAGCAAGCTCGGGCGCAGACGCCGTTCGCGCCAGCATTTCCACCGACATTCCCGCAACGCCACCGAGGCCGCCGAGCACGATAGCGCCCAGTACAGCCACGACCAATGCTGAGAACAGCGCGCGGAAGAAATTAGCGGCGCCGGTTGCGACACCCATCTGGCTGCGCGAGACCGCGTTCTGCATGCAGACGGTCGACACCGGAAACACGGTGCCAAGGCCTGCGCCGATGATCAGTAGTTGCAGCAATACCAGTGCGGTTGGCATCGAGCCCGGCCAGATCGCCAGCGGAACAAGCGATACAATCGAGATCGAAAGCCCGGCGAGCGACATGCGTTTGTAGTGCACCACATGCGTCATCAGCCGGCCGGTGATGGTGGACATCGTGACAGTCGCAGCCATCAGCGGGATCAGCGCCATGCCGGACTGGCTTGCTGAAAGATGCAGCACCACCTCGAAATACAGCGGCACGAAGATTGTCATACCGACCAGCGTACCCATGTTGCAGGCGCCGGCGAGCGTCGCGCAGCGCACCACCGGATTGCCGAGCACCGTGAGCGGCAAAAACGGTTCGCGCGTCGCCACCAGCCGCCACGCGAACAGACCCCACAGGATCGCGGAGGTGAGCAACAGCAGGCCGATTTGCGCCGAGATCCATTCAAAGCGCCGCCCGCCCCACGACAGCGCCAGCAGCAGAACGACCGCCGCCGACATCATCAACAGCGCGCCGATGACATCCAGCTTGTGCTTGCGCGGATGAAACGGCACGCGCCGCAACACGCTCGACGTCATGCCGAGCGCAACGAGCCCGAGCGGCAGGTTGATCCAGAAAATGAGCGACCAGTCGATATG
>JBATYN010000062.1:0-14135 GCA_049674125.1 Pseudolabrys sp.
GCTTTGTTCCGCTTTGGCTAAACAATTTGGAAACGCAGGTGAAATCGACACTTGCCGGTTTATCCAGCACGATACTTTGCACTAAAAAGCCGCAATGTCGCGGGCGCGCTCCGCCGGAGCCGCTCAGGCCGCGTCGCGGGCCTGATCGGCGGTCTCCTCGCTAGCCTCCGGCTCGATCAAGCCGATCGCAGCGAGGAGATTTTCGACCTCGAAACGCGCGGTCATGTGCGACATCGTCGGACGCGTGCCGAGCGTGGTTTCGTCGAGATCGTCGAGCGCCGTCAGGCCGCGCGGATAGAACTCGCGGAAGATGACGCGCTCCGCCAGCCCTTCAACGGTGCGGAAATTGAGCTTCTGTGCCAGCTGCCGGAGTCCCTCGCCAACGAGGCGCTTGTTGCGGGAACCAAGCGACGACAGCCGGTTTCGCAACACAAACCAGTCGATCGGTTGATCGCCGAGAAGCTGACGCTGGCAGCGCGCCTCGTCCACCATCCGGGAATAGTGGCCGATGCCGGTCACCGCAAACGTCTCGGGATCGACGGTGCCGAGCACGTCGAAGTCGACGAAACTGTCGTTCAGCGGCGTGACCAGCATGTCGGCCATCGAATGGGCCAACCGCATCAGGTGGCTGTCATGGCCAGGCGTATCGATCACCACAAAATCGGTGGCCGAAATCATGGCATCGACGGTGTCGGCGAGCGCCTTGGATGCCGCTGCGCGCTCTTCCGTGCTGGGGAAATTATCCATCTCGTTCAGGCAAAAATGGCTGGGAAGCACGAGGCCGCGGCCGACGTGTTTCGCCCAGGCCTGCCTGTTCTCGATATAGGTGGTGAACGTCTTCTGCCGCGCATCCATGTCGATGGTGGCGACACTCCGGCCAGCCTTGAGCAGCGCCACCGCAATATGCATTGCGATGGTGGATTTGCCCGAGCCGCCTTTTTCATTGCCCACCACGATCACCTGGACCGCGCGTGCACGCTTTGCTCTGTCGATCGACATGTGTGTTCCTGTGCTCCCGATTGTGTTTATGGACGCGGCCCGCAGCCGATTCGCCGTCAAGCGCCATTACGGCTGATTCGCGGAATCCCCACAAGATTCTTGGATGGGTCTTGGATGACTCTTGGATGCTTCCTGGAGCGGTGGAACTTACAAATGCGACGTGGATGCTGACTGTTCCGGCGTACGCCGGAACATATTCGGCGCGCATCTGAGCTCGTCGAGATCGGCTATTAACCGCGGGCGCGCCGGGTGTTAAGTTCCACCCGCCGGCATCACTGCCGGCGCCGGGAGACGACAATGAGAGCACATCACGCTGTTGCGTTGTCCATGCTCGCGGGGGCCGCGCTCGGCGCCGCCGCCGTGCAGCCGCTTCAGGCGGAAGATGCTTACGTGCGCAAGGTGCCGCTCGACCTCTATGCCGTCCCCGTGCCAGTGCCGGTGATGCCCGGCTCCTCACTCGACCTGCGGCCGTCGCGCGCGCCGGATTCGGGCGACCTGATGACAGGCTACACGTCGCCCTCAAAGGACTACAACTCCGCGACACCCTCCATCGGTCTGTCGATCAAATCGCCGTTCGACGATCGCAAATAACTTCCTGGTGAGATGCGTCGTCAACGGGACCGCGCAAAGGCGCGGCCCGATGATAAACTCCGCGACGCGTCTCGAACCATGAAATCTGTCGCATCGCGTAACGTGCGTGACGCGCGAGATTGACGCGCGATGATGTCGCTTTGAGTCCGCGACGTGAACGCGTGACGCACGTTTACCTTCGTCATTGACCTCGGACCTCGCGCGAGCTGAGCGTAACCCTAATGCTGCGCGCGCTATTTGTGCGGCGTTTACGCACCGTTTGCGCGACGTTTGCGCAATTTCGGTGATGAACGCGACCTATGCACACACCGCAGTACCGACAGCCGCGCGGTTGCCTTGTTCCTGCCACGTTAGACCGGTCCATCGTGAACAGGTGCTTCGTGGCGGGTGCGGCTCCTGAAAAATTTTTGCCGGGACTCGTGCGTGTTGTGAAGCAACTTAACGAGGGACATCATTATGAAGCACGTTGGCATTGCACTCTTGGGAATTTTGGGGCTCTTGGGACTCTTGGCCGGCCCGCTGGCAATCACGTCAGCACAGGCCGGCGGTTGGGCGTCAGTTCATAAATACGTCAAAAAATCCGGCAATTGCGCGGGACAGGAAGTGCTCGCGAGTTCGTATTCTTCCGGCAGGCGCACGGCGAGCGGCGAACGCTTCGATGCGAATGGCAACACCGCCGCTGCACGCACCTGGCCGATCGGAACGAACCTGACCGTGACCAATCCGGCGAATGGCCGCTCGATCGCCATCCGCATCAACGACACCGGGCCGTGGGGCATTGCGTATCGCATGGGTGCCCGGCTCGATCTCGCGCGCGGCGCCGCCCAACGTCTCGGCATGCGCAGCTCGCAATATGTCTGTGTTGTCTAAAGGGGCGTCTTGAACCGCGACTCCACAGGTGCGGGGGCGATCCCCGCGCCTGTTTTTTTTCGACCAGCGGTCAGCCCTTGATCAGCCCCTGGAAATGGTTTTGACGCGCATTGGTTTAAGCACCGCCAATGCCACGACCGCCGCGATGATGTTGAGGATCGCCGCGACAATGAACACCGCGTGCCAGCTGCCGGTCGCCGACGTGAGCACGTTGGCGAGCGGCACCAACAGCGATGCAGTCCCCTTCGCCGTATAAAGCATGCCGTAATTCGTGGTGGCGAATTTCCGTCCATAAATATCGGTGCAGATCGCGGGGAATAGCGAATAAATCTCGCCCCATGCGAAGAACACCAACCCCGATAGCACGACGAACCAGACCGGGTTGGCTGCGAACAAAAGCAAAGCGTAGATGCCGATGCCTTCAAGCAGGAAGGCGATGAACATCGTGTTCTCACGGCCGATATGATCGGACACCCAGCCGAAAAACGGCCGGCAAATGCCATTGAGCACCCGGTCGAGCGACAAAGCGAATGTCAGCGCCGGGAGCGTCAATCCGAGAATTGACACCGGAATAGTGTCGACCTGAAAATCCTTGGCGATTGGCGCGAGCTGCGCGGTGGCCATAAGGCCGCCGGCTCCCACCATGACGAACATCGCGTACATGACCCAGAACACAGGAGTCCTGAGCACCTCCTGCCATCCGTAGTCGCGCCGGCTCTGCTGCACTGCCGGAGCGGCATGCGCGTCGACTTCGCCCGCCGCTGGTGCCCGCAGCATGACTGCGACCAGCATCACCACCAGGCCCTGCGCGAGACCGAACCACAAGAACGCCGTCTCGAAGCCATGCGACTTGATCAAGTTGGCGATGGGAATGATGGTGAGCGCGGAGCCGGCACCGAAACCGGCGGCGGTGAGACCGGCGGCGAGGCCGCGCTTGTCGGGGAACCATTTCAGCGCATTGCCGACCGAGGCGCCATAGATGACGCCGGCACCCACGCCACCAATCGCCGCACCGAGATAAAGCAGGACCAGCGAATTGGCATAGGAATTCAGCGCCCAGGCGATGGCGATAAGGCCTCCGGCAATGCCGACCATCCGGTTAGGCCCGAACTTATCGATCAGGTATCCTTCGAAAGGCACCAACCAGGTTTCGGTCAGCACAAAGACGCTGAAGGCGACCTGGATCGCGGCGCGGCCCCAATGATATTTGTTGTCGATGGGTGTGACGAAAAGCGTCCAGCCATATTGCAAATTCGCCGTCATCACCATGCAGATGATGCCGAATATGAGCTGGCCCCAACGCGTCGCATCAGACGCGCGCAAGGCTGATCCCGGCGCAACCGTCATAGGACTCCTCCGAGGTGTCTCAAACTTTTTTTATCGTTGGTCCGCGCGCCGGCGCGGGCATCGTCGCGTTACGTGTGCGCTTTCCTCCTAGTCCGAACCGCTAAATCCTCCGAAAGTTCGTGCAATCCGTCATCATTCGACGCGATTTTAGAACCTCCACTGCAGACCGGTGGAGACCCCCACCAGTGTTGTGCCCGTCCAGCAGTGCGGGCTGGAAGTGATGCCGCCCGTCGCGTCAACGGCGTCGTGGCAATCGGTGGTCACCGATCGCCCACCAGCGCCGAGATCATAATGGGCGTCAGGTCCGTTGAAGGTCGCCGCCACGATGCTGTACCAGATCAAGTTCTCCGAGAACTTGTGCTTCCACTCCGCGGTGAGCATGTCTGCCTTGTTTTGGGTGGGACCACCGTAAGAGGTGCCGTCAGCGAGAACGCCGGTGGTGTCATTGTGCTGGCCCGGATTGCCGGGCGAGGCGAATGCGTGCGCCCAGCCAAAATGCAGGCTGTCCGCGGGGTTCAATTCCTGGCTCACGACCAGCCAGGTGCCCCACCTTGTACGCTCGTTCTGGAAAGCCAGATCCGCCGGGACAGAGCGATGCAAGTACTCGACGATGCCGCCAACGGTCGTCTTGGTCGCGAATTTGTACATGATCCCGGCCTTAGCGGCGTACTCATTCCCAACATCCTCATTGCATAGTTGCTGACCCAGCGCGGAAGGGATCCCCGAGCATGGTGGAGTAGCAGGCAAAAATGGCGCGTACGCGCCCCCAACATCGCTCGACCGATTGACGTTCTGGTGCCATTCAGCGGCGGCGGTCATATAGAGCGGACCGTTCGTATAGCTAAGATTGGTGCTCACCGCATTGCTGAACGCACCGTCGCTGCAGTTTAGGAGCGGATTTCCGCCGCTGGTCGGATCGTTGCCGCCGGCGCAATCGGATTCACCCGAAGGAAGATTGCTGCTGTCGGTGGCACGGTTCTGGCCCGGTGAGAACAGCACATTGAACTGGAAGCCACCGAATTTCGGCGACTCGTACCAGACCGAATGGCTGAGCCGTGTGCCGAACTCGACGCGGTTGTCGCCGCCGGAATTGCCCATGATGACCGCGTAATCGCCCCACGTGCCGACGAACGGATTGAATGCTGCCGTCGAGTTCTTGTAGGGCGCATCGGTCTTGCCGATTTTGATGGCGCCGTATTGCGAGGATGCGACACCGATATAGCTGTTTCGGCTAAACAGCCCGCCGTTTACCTGGTTACTCAGGTTGCTGTTGGATTGTTTGACACCGGGCGTCACTGAAATGTCGATGCCGGCTTCGAACTGGTAGACGAAGTTAAAGTCATGCATGGGAAGACGTTGGAAGCCACGCGCGCCCAAGTAAGAGATGTTGGTCGAGATGTCTGGCATCCAGCCGAAGTTGCCGACCGGCGTGTTACCGTTTTCGTCAACAGGACCCGACTTGGCATTCTTCGTCGCTCCGTCGAGCGAGACGTCGAGTTGGCCATAGAGCGTAATCTCTCCGCAGTGGGTGTAAAACGTCAGATCTTTTCCCGGCTTGTGTTCGAGGAATCTGTGGCCGCTGCAATCGTCGAGTTCCCATCCGCCCTTCACCGGCATTGTGGTCGACTTTGCCTGGGCTTCAACCGCATTTGCCTTGGCTTGGGCCGCGTTTGCCTTGGCTTGAGCCGCGCTCGCTTCCGCCTGGCTCGCCTGCTTCTTTGCGGCTTTGGCGTCGGCTGAGCTTTCGGCCTGCACCGCCATCAATTTATTCACGGTCTGCGTCAACTGCTCGACCTGAGCGCGAAGCGCCTTGATTTCCGCGTCGCTCGCTTCGGCTCTGGCAAAGCCGGTTGTACCCAGCATGAGTACAAGAGCCGAAAGTGAAACGCCTGCACACAGTCGCGTACGTCGCGATGATTCGCCCATGGTCTTCCCCTGCCCCGTTTGCCGTTTCTAAAAATTAGGCAATTGTTAGCTGTTTGGGCGCGGTGGGCGATAACACTCTAGTGGCGGTCGTCTACGCCTTTCTGGTTATGGTTGAGACGCTGGTCAGCTGACTGATCATGTCCGCCAATGACTTTGAATTCATCGTCGCTGAGATGATGGCGAACGATATCCAACGCTATTCGCAGATTTCGAAATCGGTGGCAGCGTTGCTCGACTTCTTGCCGGCCCTACAAGCTTGCCGACTGGAACACCGCGGTGCGTCTGGGAGCTGTATTGATATGGTCCTCAAGTTCATCGGCCATGCGGACCAAGTCCACTAACGACCTGGCTTTCATCTTGTGCATGACGTGACCGCGGTGGACCTTTACCGTGAACTCGCTGAGTTTCATGGCGGCGGCAATTTGTTTGTTCGGCCGGCCGCTAATAACTTCCGCCATAACCTGCCGCTCGCGCGATGTCAGCGAATTAAACCGGTCCTGTAATTTGCATAACTTGATCGCCGCCTGCCGCCGCGACCGGTCACGGCTAATTCCGGCGTAGATTGCATCGATCAGGTCCTGATGCCGAAATGGCTTCGTCAGAAAATCGATCGCGCCCGCTTTGATCGCCCGGACACACATTAAAACGTCGCCATGCCCGGTGATAAAGACAATCGGAAGATCGACGTTGGATCTGGCGAGCTCATGTTGAAAATCGAGACCATTGAGCCCGGGTAGTCTGACATCAAGAACGATGCAGCCCGGAGCGTCAGGTCGTTTGAAATGTAAAAATTCTTCCGCCGTGCCAAATGTCTGAACATTCAGCTTGATCGACCGAATTAGACTGTCCAGCGCCTCTCTGACGGAAGGATCGTCATCGACGACGAACACAACAGGCTTATCTTCGCTCACAACCGCCCCACCTGAACATGCAAGCGAATTTTCGACTTGCACAATCCACTGACCGAAGTCGACTACAATCGCATTTGCCTGCTCACGAATTCATCCCCGCGCCGATAAGGTGAATTGGAAGATCGCACCGTTCGGCGCAGCCGGCGTTGCCCAGATCCGGCCGCCATGAGTCTCGACAATTGAGCGGCTGATTGCAAGTCCCATGCCCATACCGTCTCGCTTGGTTGTGTAAAAGGCGTCGAAGAGACGATCGAGATTTTCCGGCGCAAACCCTACCCCCGAGTCCTGAATTGAAATACGCACGCTTTTCGGGTCATTGCTCGCGGAACTTATGACGAGCGTCCTCGACCCGGCAGGGACCGAATTGATGGCGTCAATCGCGTTGAGGAGTAAATTGAGGATGACCTGTTGCAATTGGACGCGATCACCCTGAATGGCTGGCACGTCCTTGGAAAGATGGGTCTGTAACGAAATCTGGTTCTGTTGAATCTCTCTATCAACCAGAACCAGCGTCGAAAGGATGATTTCGTTTATATCCAGCGAATTTCTCTCGGGAGGGGACCCTTTTGTGAGATTGCGAACCTGCACGATGATCTCGCTCGCACGGGCAGCGTCTTCGACAATACGAACAAGGTTGCGTCTTGCCTCACCCAGATTGGGCGGTTTGGCGTCAAGCCAATGCATACAGGCATTTCCATTGATCTCCATCGCGGCGAGCGGCTGATTGATTTGGTGGGCGATGGACGTGGCCATTTCTCCGAGCGTCGTGACACGCGCAATATGGGCGAGTTGCGACCGCGCCCCATACGTTTCCTCTTTTTCCGTTTCGATCTTGAGTGCGAGGTAGGTCGTCGCGGCGATCACCGATAAACTGATAATTGTATTGATGAACCCTGCTTGCGAAGGGACAGCATTGATTGTCAAAATGTCACTGAGCAGCGTCAACGCGATGCATCCCGCGCCGACGAGCGCAATGCCACGTTTTTTGCAGAACCGGGCTGCAATCAGTATGATTGCGGTATAGAAGGCCGGAAACGCAATTTCCAAATTTGTAATTGTGTCGGCGATGAATATGCAGGCCGCAAGCACAATAGCGACGACGGGCAGAACCGATGTGGTGTTGAGTCGAAGATTCCCAGGCCTCATTCGAGCTGCTCCAGTTTCAGCCAATCACGTTCCACCCACTCCAGCTCCTGCTTCTGCTCAACGTCCTTGGTGAAGGAGTCAGCGGGTTCAGCTCTTTCACTACTTCCGCTCAAACTTGTTTGGCCTGTCCATCCACCAGGCCCGCGAGCACGGTCGGATCCTCCGCGGTGCGCACCACCATCGGCTCATCACGCCCGCGAATCGCCACCTGCGCGCGCCCCAGCGTATCGGCCGCGATGCCGGCAGTGGCGCAAACCTCCTCTGACACGATCACCCTGCAGTTCAGCGACTTCGTCATGTCCTGAAGCCGCGCCGCCACGTTGACGGGATCGCCGAGCGCGGTGAACACCGTGTGATCCTGAAAGCCGATGTCGCCGATAATCACGTCGCCACCATGGATGCCGATGCCGTACTGGATCGGCTCGGGCAAGTCGCTCGCGAGCTGGTGATTCATGTGGTCCACATTGGCCGCAACTTTCGCGGCCGCGCGCATCGCCTGGCGGCACGCCGTTTTCGGGTCGGTATCGATGCCGAACAGCGCGAGCACGCCGTCGCCGACGAACTGGTTCGGCACGCCGCCCGCATCAAGCACCGCTTGCGAGGCTGCGCCGAGAAACCGGTTGATCAAAAACACCACATCGAACGGCAGCCGCTTTTCGGCGAGCCTGGTCGAGCCGCGCATGTCCACGAACATGCTGACGATGTAGTGCTCCTTGCCGATATTGATATTGCGGCCCTTGCGCAGGAGATTGGCATTCATGTTCGTCGGCAAAATCGGGATGACGGACACATCCGATTGCGGGCGCAGCTGGCACGCCAGACGGATCGCCGGGTTTGCCGAAACGCCGACACGCTCCAGCACAAAGGCTTCGCGACCCGAAGGCGCCGGCAAGGTGTCGCGATCGCTGACGACGCGAACGCGGCAGGTCGAACAGCGGGCACGGCCACCGCAGACACTCGCGTGCGGAATATTATAACGCAAACTCGCTTCAAGAATGCTCAGGCCTTTCGGCACGCGTATCTGCCGGTCGGGATAGGTAATCGCAAACATGCCGCGGCGGCGTTCGCGCCACGAGCGCACTCCGCGGGCGCCGAAGACAAGCACGATGGCGGCCGCATAACCGATGGGAAAATAAAACAGCGTGATCTCGTCGATCACCTGCCGCTGCGCGCGGGGAATGCCGCGCAGATGGGTCTTGCGCCATTCCGGATCCTGACCGAGGCGCGTAACCTCGCGCCCGCCTTGATGCGCGCCGCTCATCGCCAGCGGGGGCAAGAGAACCGCGATGGCAAGAAGAAAGGGCGCCGCCCATTCGAAGAACGATTTCAGCCGCAGCCAGAAATAAAGGCCGATGCAGGCGTGCGTCCACGCCACCGTCATCAAGATGAATTGCACCGCAATCATATGCGGCCGCAGGACCCAATAGGCGAACAGCGGTGAAGCGTAATTCGGCGGCGCGAGTCCGAACAACGCGCCGTTGAGCCGTACCGCGCCGAAATGGCTGGCGAGCCAGAGCGGAATGCTCAGCCCCAATACGAGCTGCGTGATTTCGATGGCCGTGTAGCGAAAATGCCGGCGTTGATAGAGCGCCCACAGACCGAGCGAAAAATGAACGACGGCCGCCGTATAGAGCGTGCCGTTGACGAGCGGAATGCGCCACCACCAGATGTGATACTGCAACCACGCTTCCATCGTGTCGTAGGAAATATTGCCGAGGGCGTGATTGAAGAAATGCGAAAAGATGTAGGAAAACATGACGAGGCCGGCGGTGAGCCGCACTTGCCGCACGCCGATGCCGCGCAGCCACGCCAGGATCTTTGACCTGAAAACTGCGCGCGCCGCATTGACGTCAGCAATCGCCGGGGCCTGTACCGTCACGATAACCCATCATCTGAAATGGCAGATTGGCCGCGGCGACGTTAGCCGCCGCAAGCCCTGTAAAGCAACATGATGGGGGTCAGCATTCGGCGCGAATGCGCCTGTGCAACACAATAAATCGCGCTTTCGATGCCGGCAAAGCGCTCAACCGCTCTCTTCGCGCGCTCTTGGTGCTTTCTTGGCGCTACTTCCAGTCAGCTTTCAGGTTGAGCGGCGCGAGCGGGTTGAGATCCTTCGCGGGATGATAGCTCACAAGATTGACCGTCCACGCGCCAATGAGAACAAACGACGCCGTGACGGAAATGATTGCGGTACGGATCATGACGGTGCTCCCTTATTCTTATTCTTGTCCTTATCTTTGCCCGGATTTTCCCGGTGCTGCCGGAGCATTTCTGCACCGGCGACGATCAGACTAGGTGCACGCGTCGCGGGTTGGTGTGACATGAGTCACAACCAAACGCTTTTTTTGCGGGCGCATTTTTCTTTTTGTCTTTGCGCGTTTCGAAAGCGCGCACAGAAAGAAAAAGCGGCCCGTTTCGGGGCCGCTAAAGTTTTGGAGGAGGTCCAGAGAATTCGGGGCCTGCCCCCGGGGCAGGAGCAGGCCTGTAGACGGTCAGATTGCATTCAGTATCCTGGCCGTCAGGCTGCCGATGGGGTGGGGATGAACCATCAAGCTAGCCAAAGTGGTGTTCGGGCCCTCGACCGTACGCGCGATACCGGTCACCACCGTGACGCATGCCAGGAATAAAGTGGCTGCTGCGAGGATGATCGTTTTACGCATTGTCGTCGGCCCTTGAATGACGCGGGAGCAACCTGCTCCCTATGCATGCGACCGTAGGGTGCCAGACCAAAGCGAGCTGTGACGCGCATCACAGAAGGGTGGATTTTTTTGCCGGGGCGCCCGAAGCAGAAATGGCCGTCAAATGGCCCTGTTCGCGGCGCGCAAGCGGCGGGCCAGCATCCCCATCACGTCGAGCGCAAACGTCGGCGCCTTGGTCACGAGGGATAGAAAATCCTTCTTCGACATTGGGATCAGCGCGACATCGGTTTTGGCCGTGGCCGTGGCGCTGCGGGGCGCGCCATCGATGAGCGCCATCTCGCCAAAGATGTCATTGGCCTCGAGCGTATCGAGCAGGCGGTTGCCGAGCGCAATTTCGACCTTGCCGCGCTGGATGATGTAAAGCTCTCTTGCCGGCTCGCCTTCCTTGAAAATTGTCTCACCCGGTTTGAGGTACCAAACCGGGGCGTGGGATTCGGCGAGAAAGCTGAAACCGACAACGTCTTCGTCCGACATAGCGGGCCTCAAAAACCCAAAAAAAATCCTACATTTTTAGCTCTTTCTCGAGCTTCGCCTTGTTCTCAATGCAATAATATCCTGACAGCCGGGTGACCAATTTCAAGCGCATCCATTCGTTCAAGATGCGGCTGACATTTTCGCGGGCGATGCCGGCCATTGCCGCGACGTCGCTCTGACTGAGCTTCTGCCGGATGACCATGCGTCCGCCGCCGACGTCATTGCCGAAAGCATTAGCGAGATCGAGCAGAGCGCGCGCAACGCGGCCTTTGACCGGCAGGAACGACCCGGCCGCAACCACCTGGTCGGTGTCGCGCAGGCGGGCCGCGAGCAGGTTGAGCAGATGTTTGTAGATCTCGGGCTTCTTCGTCGCGACCGCTTCGAAGGCTGCGCGGCTGACGAAACTCAGTCTGCAATCGCGCAGCGCGGTGACCGAAGCAGATCGTGGCCGTCCGTCGATCATCGCCATGTCGCCCACAATCGCGCCGGGGCCGAGAATGGCGAGAATGCGCTCGGCGCCGCTCGGCGAGTCCATGCTCACCTTGAGCAGGCCCTCGTCCACGCGATAGCAGCCGTCTCCGGGATCGCCGGTCAGAAACAGCACTTCATCGGCCGACAGCTTGACCGGCTTGGCGTTGGCAAGAAGTGTCGACGACAGCGGTTCGGGAAGATCCGACAGCAGATCGATTAAACGCGGCGTAGGAGGCGGAGCCATTGAATGCCCGACGCTGTACAGCGCATAACGCGCCGGGACTTTTTAGCAGAAATCCGGCCGGAATCTCAGTAGCCCGTCAGCGCCGCGCGGGCGATGGTCTGCCGGGTCAGGCCGCGGGCCGCAGACCGGAACCGGACAGGCGCGACAACTCGTGGTAGCGGGCGGCGATTTTCTGACCATCACGGGCACCTTCGGCGAACTGGCAACACCAGCTGGCAATGGCCGCCAGATAGGGGGAGCCGTGGGCGGCGATGCCGGAAGTTCCGGTTTGATAGGTGATATCGGTCATCGATCCCTCCTGATCCTGTCCCCCACACATCTGTCGCAATGAGCGCGAACGTTCTCGAACGTTCACAAGACTAAGTGGCGGACGACGCGACCTCTGTGCTGCGCGTCACAAAAAGATGGTTTTTGGGAACCGACGACGCGGGCTATTCGGGTGCCGACAAACGATCATTTATTTGTGATCTATTGGACGGGCCTATCGCTGGGAGAGGCGCACCTTGTGAGGCCCCTTTTTCGTGCTGGCGGCCGCGAGTTGGGTCACGTTTTTGGTCGCTTTTCCGGCCTGCGCAACGTGGCTGGCAACGCCACCGGCACCCATGGAAGCAGGCTTGGACGCAAGCTTGGACGCACCCCTTGCGGCCTGCTTGGCGACGTCGTTGGGAGCATCTTTGGGCGCCCCGCCGGGACTTGAGTGCTCGGCGACCGTGATCGTCGGCGTTTTCTCGGCACCGAAACGCGCCATCTTCACGCGGGCCCGAGCGGCGATCATCGCCTTGCTATGCAGGACAGGCTTTGCGGCGGCCTGGACGCGATGCTCTGCGTCATTCGCCGCGATGAGGCCGGCCGCCTCCTGGCAAGGCGCTGCGCGCGGCACCGTCAGCGCTACGCTTCCCGGCGCAGCCGCCATCCAGGTTTTGGCCGGGCGTCCGGTGATCGTCTTCACGTAGTTTTGCGTTTCCTCAGGCAGCTTGCCCTTCTTGGCCAGCCAATCCTGGATGCGGCGCGGACCGGCATTGTAGGCAGCGGCAGCGAGGCCGAGATTTCCGAATTGCTTTGCCAGATCGCGCAGCAGGCGCGCGGACGCGGCGATGGCCTGGAGCGGATCAAACGGATTGGCGAGACCGACCGTCGCAGCGGTCTCCGGCATGAATTGCGCGATGCCTTGCGCCCCTGCCCGGCTGACGACGTTGGGCTGAAAGCCGCTTTCCTGATGCAGCAGGTGAACGAAAAAGGGAATCGGCAGGTTGTTTGACTGCGCCGCAGCGATGACCGTGTCGCAAATTTCGCGCGGCGAGCGTGACACGGCCCGGTCCGCATAAGCCGGCCGTGGACGCGGCAGCATTGTCCCGTCAAGTCCGGCTTGCGCGGGCGTCTCCATCATTGAATCGGCGAGTGAAGAATCAGGTGAGGGACCAAGCGAGGAACCAAGCGAGGAATCGTGTTCTTCGGTCTGTTCGGCGACGGCAGGTGGCACGGCCGTGCGCAGGTCCGTTTGCGTCAGCGTCTTCGCGCCGCTTGGCTCCGCACCGGAAAATGATTCCATCGAAGCGGCGGAATCCGGGCCGGTCGAGCCGGAGAGTGTCATCAAACAGAAGCAGGTTGGCAAAAACAGATGCCGCATATCGTCCTCAGAAATGAGCAAAGCATGCGCGATGGCGCGTGCTTGCGCGGAATTGACAGGGAATAAACTGGAAGCCCCTCGCCGTTCGTACGCTAGGTGCGTGCGAAACGCGCCGGAATTTAGGACCGGATGTGGAGAGAATAAGGACACTGCTGCCGCGTCTTCGCCGCAGTTCCATCCGCCAAAATTAGTCGCG
Organism: Pseudolabrys sp.; assembly: GCA_049674125.1. GTDB lineage: Bacteria > Pseudomonadota > Alphaproteobacteria > Rhizobiales > Xanthobacteraceae > Pseudolabrys. Next base: position 13,502 of record JBATYN010000062.1, read on the forward strand.
CCGATAGATGCCCGTGAACGTCACCATCGCCCCACCGCACTCCATATTGTCCTCGACGAGCAACCATGCCTCGATGCGCTGCATGCGCACGAGACAACTTCCGTCCGGGGCCTGATCGAACGGCACGCTTCCATCCTCGGCAAAGGCGATCATCCCTTGCGCCGGCTGGACGTCCGCGCCGAGAACGCCGCTGTGAACATTGAGCTTTGCCGCATACGTGTGCTCGCCCGCAATGCTCAGCTTGCCGCCGGTGCCGAGCGAAATGGAGATGGTGCCGCCGGGATGCGACCAGGAGCCGATCCAGTCCGCGGCTTTTGGCGCACGCATCGGCGCGACCCGCGACAGGCTCGACGTTGGCAGCCAGCCGTTCGTCCAGTCCGGCATGCGCGTATGGAACGATTGATAGGAGACACAGGTGAAAGCGCCTTGCGTGCGCCCGCTCAGAACGATATCGCCGGGAACGAGGTAGGCCTGTTCTTGGCACACGTCCTTGAGCGATGGGCACGCCGGGTCATCGTCCGCACCCTTGATTAAGTAAACGTGCGGGCGAGCCGTTATTTTTGCGGCAATAAGCGGGCGTTGGGCATCGAAATCGGCACCAAGACATATGTTCGCATCGTCCGCCCTGACCCCA
>JBATYN010000063.1:0-3797 GCA_049674125.1 Pseudolabrys sp.
CCATGTAGGCGCCCGTGCCCCAGTCGCGGCCAACGGTCATGCTCACGCGTCCCGAGCCCGGCTTGACGTCCTGCGACTGGCTGGCGACCAGCCGGTCGGTAAATACGTTGATCGTGAGACGGCCGGCGCTGCGCGCGGTGACCGCCACATTCATTGCATCGCTGGATTTGTAGTCGGCCTTGTCCAACGCGACCTCGAGCAAGTCGGGGGTGTCTGTGTTCGACTCCGCGTAGAACCCGGCATCGAAGCTGAGCGACGTGATCAGGCCATTGGCTTCATCACTGGACACTTCCAGTTGATAGCGGCCCCATTTCACCGGCATCGAAATCCGTGCCGGTTTGTCGGAAAGCACATCAACTGTGCCATCCGCAACACGTTCGGTGCGCTTGACCGGCTCGAACTCCCATTGTCCGTTTTGCCGATACCATTGGTAGCTGCTGTCGACCTTGAGCAGCGCGTAACGCAGACCTGTTTTGGCCAGCATCTTTCCGTCTGGCGCGGCCACTATAATGTCGAAGTCGGCGTTAGCGCCGTCAGCAAGCGAGCGGCCCGCGAAAGCGGGCTTCACACCGATCATGGGGGCATCGGGCGTGACGGGCAGCGTGAGCTTGCGCTCAACCGCACGTCCGCCGGATTCTGCCATGCTCACGGTGATCTGCGCTTCCAGGGGACGGCTGCTGGCCGGCGCATTGTCGAGTTTCACCGGAAATGCTGCTTTGCCCGATGCGTCGGTGCTTGGCAGGTCGTCGAGTTCGTAGCGCACTGCCGTAACGTCGTCATCGAACAGCCCGAAGACGTAGCCCGGCAAACCGGCGCGCTCCTTGGCGCCCGCAATTGTTATCTGGCCGGAGAGCTCGAGGTTCGAAGCGGGCGCCCCGTACAGGAAATGCCCGTCGACGCTGATTTGTGCGGGCGCAGCACGCGAAATTCCTTTTGCGGCCGAGGTGAGATCGAATTCGATACGATCCGGCACATAGTCTTCGACCATGAAGGTCGTCTCACCGACCGGCGGGCGCTTGGGATCGGTATAGGCAATGACGCGCCATGTACCGGTCGAAGCTGAAGCAATGATGGGTACACTCATGGAGCGGCCGCCGAGGCCCTGGTCGGTCACTACCGCGCGTCGATATTCGACACCATCGGGCCGCTGGACCACAATCGTTAGCGGGACATTCGTGACCGCCAGGCCGCGCGCATCGCGCAGCAACGAGGTCACCGCAACCGTTTCTCCCGTGCGGTAGACACCACGTTCGGTATAAACGAAGGCGTCGAGCCCCGTCGGGACCGGCCGGCCGGCCACACCGCGATCCGACAAATCAAATGGAGGCGACTTCAAGCTCAGGAAGGCGTAGTCGGCCTTTTCGCTGGCGATGATTGCTGCCGGCGCCAGGCCGCCCTCTCCCCGCGCTAATCCCGCCTCGAAATGAATGAACCCATTGCGGTCGGTCTGGCGAACCGCAAGCACTTCATTGTTGCGCGCGATCAACCGCACCTCCACGCTGCCGCGTGGTTCGGCACTTGCCAGCGAATGAATGAAGACGTCGACGCCATCATGTGCCGTGTATGCGGTGAGGCCGAGGTCGGAAACAATGAACCATTGGGTCGCCTGCTGGCCGTACTCGTTTGAAACGACATCCGTCGGTTCCGCCGTCATGGCGTAGACACCGGGACCGAGATCCTTGACCGCCTGGTCGAGCGGAAACGCGGTTGTCACCTCGACATTGAGCTTCGGTTCGACGGCAAGTTCGCCGCTCCAGACCTTGGCGCCACGTTCGTTGGCCAAACGGTCGGCCTGATAGCGGCTTAAATTGCGCTGGAAGTCGTACCCCAAAAGCGTATCGACGAGATTGCGATCACCGATCCGGTAAATCGACAGTGCGACCGCTTTGGTATTAACGCTCAGCACCGGAATGCCGCGTTGCCCGGTTCGCGGGAGCACATAGGCCTTGCCGGAAAACCGTACGAATGGCCGCCGGTCGCGCACGAAAATCGTAAATTCGGCGGACTTGGCAAGCGTCTCTTTAACAACCGAGGGCAGACCGGCTCGCAGCGTTACCGAATAGCGCTCGCCATGCTTGAACCCTTCCACGCAAAGCTGCTTGTCGCTTGCCGAAATGGCAGGCCGGTCCATGCCGGCGACGACGACATAAGGAGAGAAGTCGGTCCTGCGGCCAGGCAACTCTTCAGAAAACTGGAAACAGGTGCGCGGCGAAATCGAATCCGAGTCGACCGTGTAGTCGAGCAGCCGGAAGCCATGTTCGACCCGCAACTTTTCATATTGGCCACGCAGCTCTGCGGTCTCTCGCAATTCAAGCGACAGACGCAGGGAATCGAGCGCCCCACGCCATTGCTGACGGTCGGTAAGCGTCCGGCCGAGGACAGACAGGCTATCTGCCTCCAGATTGCGATCGGCCGCCCGCTGGTAGGCGATATAGGCCGCGGTCGAAGCGCGATCGAGCAGCAGCGCCTTCTCGCGATCGTCGCGCGGCTTGATCTGCAATACCGTGCGCGACAGCCGCAGCCAGCTTGTTGCGTCCTCTGGAGCAACAGCCGCAAGCTGGCCGAGAACGACCATGCCCGTGCGGAAGTCGTTTTTCTGGAAAGCGGCGTCAGCATCGCGGCGCAGCACTGCAGCAGGCTTTGTCACCGCGCCGGCATCGCTTTTGATCTGCGCTTCCAGCTTGATCGCCGCCTCGTCGAGCGCCCCCTGCTTGAATGGCTTTTCGGCCGCAGCGGCCGGACACAACGCAAGGGCAAGAAGCGCGGCCGCAAGGCCGGCGCGAACAACGCTGAGCATAGAGTGAGGCCTCCGGAGGCAGCTGGGCGCCGTAACTATCATTCCAGTCGCCGATGGTGTCGAGGACATGGCCGCGCGGCACCCGCAAGCATGCCGCCGCACAATCGAGATTGATACGATGATCAGGTATTTCGGCCGGTATTCTCAGATTTAAAGTGAGCTGGTAGAAGAAATTAATGTAAGGCTTTAATTTAACAACAGAAAAAGCACAGATCGTCCCGCCTCACGTCGCCACCACATTCATGGGTATTCAACGAAAAGCGTCTATGAGGGGCGCGGATGGGAGGGCACGGGCCTCGCTTTGCGCCCGATGCATGGGACAGCTAAACCATTGCGCACAGACCCCGTAGCTCAGCCGGATAGAGCATCAGCCTTCTAAGCTGCAGGTCGGCGGTTCGAGTCCGCCCGGGGTCGCCAAACAAGATCAAGGACTTAGGAGACTTTTCCGAAGCCAGTGTTCCCAGAAAAACCGCTTCGGGAAACACTTGGGAAACAACCGGCGGGTGCCCGGCCCGATTCAAGCCGAGACACCCGGGCGGGCCGATTAACGCACCACGGGCCATTTCTGGGGCTTGGGGGTCCGCCGTTTCGGTCGCAGCGACAGCCCCGCCTTGCGGCCATCCGGCTTGCCGTAGTCGATTGCCAAGTCCTCGCGGACCTGCGCCATCCGATAGAACGCGTCGGCGTATCGCGTCTGCGGCGGGCGCTCGCCGGGTTGCGGCAGGTCCATGACCTGCATTTGAGTCATGACCCCTTCAGCACAGGACAGGCCCACCGCTTCAGGCGTGCGATGGCGGGCTGGTGAGTGACCGAGGACGCGGGCAAACCTTGCCGCGCTCGCCTTCACGGCCTTCGGCACCGAAAGTTTCCCGCCCGGCTTGAAATGCGCAAGCAGGGCGGTGACCGCTGACGCCAGCGCGCGGTGGGTAAATGCACTTTTGTGCCAATTAAGATCGTGGTCCGGCTTCCCGAGAGGCAGCACGCCGACGGCACCCTCGAC
>JBATYN010000064.1:0-2406 GCA_049674125.1 Pseudolabrys sp.
AAGGTGATGCTTGCCTCAGCGCCGCCGGTCACGGCGCACGTCACACTACCGCCTCGCACCATATGGAATGCCTGACCGATGGCATGCGTTGCCGATGCGCAAGCAGATGAGACCGCAAAAGTCGGACCTTTGATACCGCAGTACAACGACACCTGGCTCGCCGGTGCGCTAATCATCGCTTTGGGGATGGTCAAGGGATGCAGGCGTGCGGCGCCTTCCGAATAGAGTCGGTGGAAACTATCATCAACGGTCGTATGGCCGCCCGATCCTGTTCCGATGATCGCGGCCGTTCGATCGGCAAGCTCGCCCTGCAGTGCAAGTCCAGATTGGCTCACCGCCTGGCGCGCAGCAACGATGGCAAATTGCGAAACTCGGTCAAGAAGCAGGATCTGCGACGATTCAAAATGCGCCGCCGGATCAAAGCCTTTAACCTCGCCAACAAGCTTGCCGCTCGCCTGCGCAGCGGTTCCGAGGGTTGGCGGCGCGAAGGTCGAGCGGCCCGCAACCAAAGAATCCCAATAGTTCTGCGTCGATTGTCCAACAGATGAGACAACGCCGAGGCCGGTAATTACAACCCTATTCAATTCGATTTTACTTTGGCGGCAACAAGCTGATCAACAGCTTGAATAAGGTCTGCGACGGTCTTACTTTCAATATCCATATTTGCATTGAGTGGAATTTGTATATTGAATTTTTCTTCAATATCAAAAATCAATGAAATCACTTCCATTGAGTCCAGTCCTACATTGTCGAGCGATTCCGATAATTGAAGCCCGCCGCCGGTGTGGTTGGATCTATTTTTGATCATTTCGACAATATCGTCAGCAGTACTCGCCATACCCGTGTTTTCTCCGTATCCGATATTCCCCGGATAATGCCTCGGACGGCGCGCACGATAGCAGATGACGAGAGTCGCTGGAAGCCATAGGCGGCCTTTGCCGTCATCTGTTATTGGGAAATAAGCGGAATTAATGTAGTAACCCGTAAGGCAATTCACGCCGCTTCATCTGACGCCGCGTGGCCCCTTTCGGTGTCGTCGCTATGGAGACTTGGGGTGACCGCGGAGGACTAACACGTGCGCTTGTTGTCTAATTTGCTTCGGCGCTTCATTCGCGAAGGTACGCTAAGAGTCCGCGACGCCGACGGTGTGGTGCATGTATTCGGCAATCGTTTGCCGGGGCCTGACGTTGCAATCCACCTGCATGATCGCAAGCTTTACACCAAGCTCTTCATCAATCCGGAGCTATATGCAGCCGAAGCCTATATGGAGGGGACACTAACTCTGGAAGATGGAGCAGTAATCCACGACTTTCTGATGCTGTTCTCGGTCAACCGCGTCAGGCTATATTCGTACGGCTCGCAGAAATTGATGCGGCGGGTGTGGCGTGGTCTACGCCGCTGGCATCAGGCCAATCCGATCGGGCTTGCCGCCGCTCACGCCCGCCACCACTACGACATCTCGACGGAGCTCTACCGCTTGTTCCTCGACGATCAGCTTCAATATTCCTGCGCTTATTTTCGTGATCCCGAACATGACACTCTCGAGCAGGCCCAACGCAACAAACTGATTCACGCCACCAGTAAGTTGCAATTAAAGCCCGGCATGACAGTGGCCGAAATCGGCTCAGGCTGGGGTGGCTTTGCTATTCATCTTGCGCGCGAAACAGGCGCCCACGTCACTGGGGTGAACGTTTCGCCCCCGCAAATCGCGTTGGCACGCGCTCATGCGCAAGCTGCCGGCGTCTCCGACCGTGTTGAGTTTCGTGAGCTGGACTATCGACAGTTTAGCGGACAGTTTGACCGGGTGGTCTCGGTCGGCATGATGGAGCATGTGGGCATTGGTCATTTCGACGAATATTTCCTCAAGATCCGCGAACTGCTGAAGCCTGACGGGTACGCCTTCATCCACTGCATTGGCCGGATGTCGCAACCCGGCACCACCGGCCCGTTCATCCGCAAATACATCTTTCCCGGCGGGTATGTACCGGCATTGTCGGAGACCTTTTCCGCCACCGAGCGCTGCGGGCTGTGGTGCGACGATGTGGAAGTGCTGCGGCTTCATTATCGTTACACCGTGAAGCATTGGCGTGAGCGCTTCGCCAAAAATCGAGCCCGTGCGGTTGCGCTCTACGAAGAAAAATTCTGTCGGATGTGGGAATTCTATCTCGCCGCCGTAGAACTCGAATTCCTTCACGGTTCACACATGGTGTTTCAATTGCTGCTTTCGACAAAGCGCGATGCGGTGCCAATCACGCGCGATTTCATGGTCGATGCAGAGCGGGCGGCCTGCACCACGATGTCGACACTTAAGGTTGATGCTTTAGCTTAACGCACGAGTTTCGTTGCGAGCTGCATTAATCTGAGATCATCTCTACCCCAGACAGCAGTCCCCTGCTGTCTGAATCT
>JBATYN010000065.1:0-14622 GCA_049674125.1 Pseudolabrys sp.
GACCAGGCCACCGCGATGACCGCCTCGTCGACACGTGCCTGATCGGCGTTGGCAAAGCTCGCCTGCGCCGCGCGGCCGCGCCGCGCCAGCTCGTCAACCACGGCCGTCGCCTTCGGATCGGCCGCCGGTTTCACTGCGACAGTCATCTATCACTCCACTAGGCGACGTGCTGCGGGCGCATGTCCTCGCCCTTGATGCCGGCCACAACAACGGGTTTCTTCATGGCGTCACGGCGGAACGGCTCACCCAGCTCCTGATTGAGGACGACCTCGATGAACGTCGTCACCCGCTTCTTCTGCGCCTCGCAAGCCTGCCGCAGTGCTTCCGTCAGTTCGGTTTGGGTTTTAACGACGACGCCTTTAAGGCCGCAGCCTTCTGCGACCTTGGCATAGCTGAGATGCGGATCGAGCTCGGTGCCGACAAAATTGTTGTCGTACCAGAGGATCGAATTTCGCTTTTCGGCGCCCCACTGATAGTTGCGGAAGATGACCATCGTGATGCCCGGCCACTCTTCGCGGCCGATCGAGCTCATCTCGCTCATGGAAATTCCGAACGCGCCATCGCCCGCAAAGCCGACACACGGCGTATCCGGATTGCCGATCTTTGCGCCGATGATCGAAGGAAAACCATAACCGCACGGCCCGAACAGGCCGGGCGCCAGGTATTTCCGGGTTTGGTCGAACATCGGATAGGCATTGCCGATCGCGCAGTTGTTGCCGATGTCGCTCGAGATGATCGCATCTTTCGGGAGGCCGGCCTGAATCGCACGCCACGCCTGCCGTGGTGACATCCGGTCTGCGTCGCGCTTGCGGGCGTCTTCGTTCCAGGTTGTGCCCGGATCGTCGTCCTCATGATCCATGCTGGAGAGCGTCTGCAGCCATTTGGACTTTGTCGTATGGATGAGTGCCTTGCGTTCCTGGCGGGCAGCATCTCCAGCGGAAGGCGAAAGCTGCGCCAGAATGTTCCTGGCGACGAGCTTGGCATCGCCGCAGATGCCAACGGTCACGGGTTTGGTGAGCCCGATGCGATCGGCATTGATATCGACCTGGATGATCTTGGCGGTCTTTGGCCAATAGTCGATGCCGTAGCCCGGCAACGTCGAAAACGGATTGAGACGCGTCCCCAGGGCCAGCACAACGTCGGCCTTCGCAACAAGCTCCATGGCGGCTTTCGAACCGTTATAGCCGAGCGGGCCGACGGCCAGGCGGTGGCTGCCCGGGAAACTGTCATTGTGCTGGTAATTGTTGCAAACCGGCGCATCGAGCTTTTCGGCAAGCGCAACGCATTCAGGAATGGCATTACCGAGTACGACACCCGCGCCGGACAAAATGACAGGAAACTTCGCACTCGACAACAATTTTGCCGCTTCCGCGACGGCCTGCGTGCCGCCCGCCGGACGTTCGAATTCGATAATCGCCGGCAGGGTGATATCGATGACTTGCGTCCAGTAATCCCGCGGGATGTTGATCTGCGCCGGTGCCGACAGCCGCTTCGCTTTTGTTATGACGCGATTGAGAACCTCGGCAGTCCGCGACGGATCGCGGACTTCTTCCTGGTAGCAGACCATGTCGCGGAACAGCGCCATCTGCTCCACCTCCTGGAAACCGCCCTGCCCGATGGTCTTGTTCGCAGCCTGGGGCGTGACTAGCAGCATCGGCGTGTGGTTCCAGTAGGCCGTCTTAATCGCCGTGACGAAGTTTGTGATGCCCGGCCCGTTTTGCGCGATCGCCATCGCAACTTTTCCGGTCGATCGCGTATAGCCGTCACAGATCAGCGCGCCATTGGTCTCATGCGCGACATCCCAGAACGTAATGCCGGCCTGGGGAAACAGATCCGAAATCGGCATGAATGCCGAACCGATGATGCCGAAGGCATGCTCGATGCCGTGCATCTGCAAAACCTTCACAAATGCTTCTTCCGTCGTCATTTTCATAGCTAAATCCTTTACCCAATTCGCGTCTTACTGAATGCGATCACGTGATTTCCGCCCAAGCCACTGGCAATGAATTCACGTCTTTTCATGAAATATCTCGGCAAGTTCGCCGGCCGCATTCCGTAACGCAGGCAAATGCCGGCGCGCAGTCTGCTCATTCATGCGCGCCTCCGGCGCCTGTATGGCAAGGGCGGCGATCATTTCGCCGTTCTTGCCGATGACCGGCACCGCCATGCAAACCACGCCGACGAGATATTCCTGGCGGTCGAATGAGACCTGCTCTTTGCGGATTTGCCGCAGTTCGGCATCGAGGCGTGTGCCATCGATGATCGTGCTATTTGTGAAACGCCGCAGTTCAAGGCTCTGCAACAAGCGTTTGCGTCGCGGTGAAGGGGCCAACGCGAGGAACAACTTGCCGATCGCGCTGCAATGCAGCGGCACCCGCGAACCGATGGTGTAGTGAAGCCGCAGCGGCCAATGCTCGGCTTCCACGCGGTCGAGATAGATCACTTCGCCATTAAGCAATGTGCCGATATTGCAGGTCTCGTTGAGTGTGTGCACAAGTCGCTGAAGGACAATATGCGGCGTGTCGTGGCGCATCGACGACGAAAGTGCGCCGAATGCGAGATTGGTGAGCTTCGGGCCCACAATCAGGCGGCGGCGGCCGGGCTCGCGCGAGAGATAGCCCTGCGTCACAAACCAATCGACCAGACGATAGGCGGTCGCCTTCGGCAATTTCACTGAGGCGATGATGTCGAGCACGTCGACCGGCGTACGCGAACTCGCCACATGTTCAAGAATGGCGAAAGATCGTGCCGTGGCACCAAGTTTGTGCTCGCGCGCGCTCGCGGATTTCGGCGGCTGCGCCTGGGACCTGAGCCCGGTCACAGTCCGCCGTGGGCCGGCAGGCGCCTCGTCCGCAGTTCGTGCATCTAGTCCTAGAGTACGCATGGCTCACCTAGCCTCGGTTGACGCCGTTACCAGACGGCTTCGGAACAGCCGTTGAATGAACGGCAACAGGAGAACGATGATTGTAAAAGCCACGATCGTGCCGGAGATCGGTCGTGTGAAGAACACGGTCCAGTCGTTGGAAAAACTGATCATCGTGTTCATGAATGCTTCTTCCGCGATCGGACCCAAGATTACGCCGAGCACCAGCGGCGCGACGGGGAATTTCAGGCGCTCGAATCCATAGCCGAGCACGCCGAACCCGATGATCAGCCACAGATCGGTGACGTTGTTGCGGATCGACAAGGCGCCGATGAAGCAGAGGATCAGCACATAGGCTGAAACGACGGCTTCAGGAAAATCGAGGATTTTCACCAGCGGCCGTATGGCGAAATAGCCAATGGCACACATCAGGATGAGGCCCAGAAATAGCGAGGCGAAAACCGTGTAGACCAGCGGCGCCGAATTCGCGAGAACCTGGGGGCCGGGCTGAATGCCGTGCAGCATAAAGGCGCCGAGAATGACGGCAGTTGCGCCGCTGCCCGGAATTCCAAGCGCCAGAAGATGCACCATCGCGCCACCGACAGATGCGGTCGCAGCCGCCTGTGGCGCGACGATGCCTTCTGCAATTCCGGTGCCCATTTGATTTTTGCGTCGGCCGAAGCGTGCTTCGATTCCGTAACTCACGAACGACGCGATGGTGGCGCCGGCGCCGGGCAACAAGCCGATGAGATCGCCGACGATCGATGCGCGCAGGAACATGCCCTTAATGTCATTAAGCTCCTTCAACGTCGGCAATTCGGTCCGCGCATTGGCAATCTTGTCGATCGGGTTGGTGGCAAAGCCCGTTTCCAGGCGCGTCAGTACTTCGCCGACACCATAGGCACCGACCATCACCACCAGGAATTCAATGCCATCGGCAAGGAGTGACGACCCAAAGGTAAACCGGTAGGCGCCATAGATCGGGTCGGTGCCGACCGACGAAATCAGGATGCCCACACTCATGCTGATGAAGGCATTGGCGAGCGAGCCTTTGCCGATCGCGACGACACTGAGCAGGCCGAACAGAACGATCACGAAATATTCCGGCGACGAGAAACGCAGCGCGAACTTCGCGAGCGGCTGGGTCAACGCCACCATGACCACAGCGGACAACAGGCCGCCGCCAAGTGCGGCAACAAGTGTCCAGCCCAGCGCCTTGGCCGGCTTTCCTTTGCGTCCCATGGTGTAGCCGTCCCACAGCATGGGGACGTCGATCGGTTCGCCGGGGATCCGGAACAGTATGGCGGTGAAAGCGCCACCATATGTGCCGGAGACATACATCGCGGTCAGCAGCACGATCGAGGCGGTGACGTCCATCTTATATGTGAATGGCAACGCCAGCGCGACGCCCATCACAAGCGTCAGGCCGGGCAGCACGCCAATCAGCAGACCGATGACGATGCCGACCAGGAGCATCGTCATGTTGAGCGGCGTCATGCAGTGAACGAAACCGGCAGCAAGCTGGGTGAGGATATCGATCATGCCATCACCACAGCCCCGGAATCGCGAAGAAAATGTCGGTCACACGGTCGAACGGCTCGATGCCGCGTGGCAGCGAGACGTAGGCGATGCGCAGGAATAAAATGCCGCACGAGATCGTCACCGCCGCGCTGGCGCCCCAGATGGCGCCGTGTGCGCGGTATCCGCCGACATACATGAACGCAGCAAGAAACAGGAACGTGCCAAAAATGAAACCAAGCACCGGCACCAGCACCGCATAGATGCCCATCAACACGATGCCGCCGATGAGCATGCGCGGATAGGTTGGCTGCTTTTCCTCGACATCCGGCTCACGGTCGAATGCTTCCAGAAAGCCCGTGGCGTCCTGATTGCCCGCAATCAGACGCCGCGAGATCTCGAATACGCAGGAAGCACCCATGAGGAGAATAGCAAGGCGCGGCCATACCTCAGGCCCGAGCTGCCCAGGCCGGGCCGAGTAAATGAACGTGCCCGCATAGACATAAAGCGCGGCGGCAATAACGAGGCCAACCGCGTAAGGCACGATCGAGCGGAACAGCGCCTTATCCATCACCCTGCTACTCCGTTCGTCCCCGAAAAAGCGGGGACCCAGAGCAAAAAGCTGCTCCCGCCGAGACCGCGACCCTGGATTCCCTCTTGCGCGCGAATGAGCGGAGCATGGGCCGACGCATGACTAGTTCGTCGCCATTGTCTTCTTCATGTCTTCGAGTTGCTCGTTCACGAAAGCGGGCGCTTTCGCCGCGTCCTCGAAGCTGTTCGGATCGGCGTATTGCTCCTCGAGGAATTTCTTGTATTCCGGCAACGCATAAACCTTGGCCAACGCATCCGACAGTTTCTTGACGATGTCAGGCGGTGTGCCGGCCCGCACGACGATCGCGCGGAATTGCGGCAGCGCGACCTTGTAGCCAAGCTCGAAGGACGCGGGGATATCTTTGAACGCTGCCAGGCGCTTTTCGCCGAATAGCAATATCGGCCGCATCTGCTTGCCGTTGAGGAACTGCGCGACGTCGCCGGCCTGCTCGTACAACGCATCTGCGTGACCGCCGAGAATCGAAACGTAGCGCTCGCTCGGCTTGGCGAACGGCACCTGCACGACTTTGATGCCGCCGCGGTCGAGCACAGTCAGCGAGAAGTCGTCGACGCTGCCGAAGCCAAGCGTCGCGACTTTCAATTTGCCCGGGTTCGACTTGGCTTCCTTGGCGAAATCTTCCCAAGTCTTGATCGGGCTATCCTCTTTCACGAAGAGGAAGGACGGGCCTTTAATCATCACGGCTACGGGCGTGATGTCGCTCATCGTCCACCGTGAGCTTTTGCCGGCGAGCAACGCGTGGCTGTCGGCGATGTAGATCGCCATCGAATAGCCGTCGGCGGGCGCGGCGAGCAGCTTCGCCATGCCGGTCGCGCCCGTGCCACCGGGCACGTTGACGACGGGAATGCCCTGCCCGAGCATCGGCTCCATAAGCTTGCTGACGAGACGCGCGAGCTGATCGGCGCCGCCACCCGGGCCCCAGGGAACGATCAGTTCGATCGGGCGCTCGGGATAGCCGGCCGCAATAGCCTTGCCGCCGACCAGCGCGGCGCTCAGCGCCGCTGCCACAAGCATCGCGAAAATTCGGATCGAACGCATGGACAATTCCTCCCTGCCATCGGCCGCTTGCTTGTCCGTCCCGCCCGCGGCCGCGCCCGGCAGTGACGTTGATCCGGCTTATGGATGCCGGTTGATGGATCGAGAACGGGATCCCCCCGGTCGACAAAGTCTCATTTTTTGAGACTGCTGATCTCAATACGCTAACAGAAGGCATTGCTCCCGCAAGGGTGAATTCGAGCCGTTTCGTCCCGAAACATGGGAATTCAATTCCGGAAACCGGGCGCGCTGCGGGATTTTTGGCTGTGGGGCAAGTCCAAGTGGGTTGCTCTCTTAGTCATGGCCGGGCGTGTCCGGGCCATTCACGTCCTACTTGCTGAACGAAAGACGTGGATGCCCGCAACAAGTGCGGGCATGACGGCGAAGAGTGCGTGCGAGGTCCCTATCGCTTCCCTATCGGCACGTAGGCGCGAGCATCGGGTCCATTGTAGAGGGTGAGCGGACGCAGCAGGATGTTGTTCTCAAGCTGCTCGAGCACCTGCACCACCCAGCCCGGCACGCGGCCGATGGCAAATATCGGCACAAACAGATCGCGTTTGATTCCGAGTAGGTGATAGACGACACCTGAATAGAAATCGACGTTCACATTCACACCGTGGCGCGCATAGGGCGCCATTGCGGTCACAACCGCCTGCAGGATCTCGAACCATTTCGGCTCGCCCATTTCCTTCGACAAACGCTCGACCCCTGCCCGCATGTGGCGTGCGCGCGGATCTTCGGCGCGGTAGACGCGGTGGCCGAAGCCGGTCACTGCGATGCCCGCTTTACGCTTGTCCTTCACATAATCAGCTGCCCGCGACCGGTCACCAATTTCCTCCGCCATTTTCATCACGTCCTCAGCGGCGCCCCCGTGTGCCGGGCCCGACAAGGCAGCGATCGCTGCAACGACCGCCGCATGGAGGTTAGCCTCGGTACCGATTACCACGCGTGCGGCGAAAGACGACGCATTCGAGCCGTGCTCGGCATGCAATATGAGGTCGCGATCGATCAATTGCGCAGCATCGGCACTCGGCTTCTTGCCGGTGAGCATCCAGAGCAGATTGCCCGCATGGTTGAGCGCCGGGTCGGCCGGCACCAGCTCCTGGCCTGCACGGATGCGTGAATGGGTGGCAACAATCATCGGCACTTGTGAGGTCAGCCGCACCGCTTTGCGCAGCGTGGCTTCGCGCGAATTGTCAGCCGTTTCCGGGTCGAACGCGGAGAGCGCTGACGCAGCGGTGCGCAGGACGTCCATCGGATGTGCCGTTTTGATTGCGCGGATAATGTCGATAACCGGCGCCGGCAATTTGCGGGCGGACTTGAGATCCGCATCGAAAGCCGCGAGCTGCTGTTTGTTCGGCAATTCGCTGTGAAGCAGAAGCCAGGCCGTCTCCTCGAAGCTCGAATGTTCGGCGAGATCGTGAATCGAGTACCCGCGATAGCGCAATTCCCCGGCCTTGCCGTCAATGAAGGTGCAAGGGGACCGATCGAAGTAAACGCCTTTAAGGCCGCGTTGAATCTTGATCGGTTCGGCGGTTTCGGTCATTGATGCCTCATATATTGCGTATGATCTTATCCGATCCGCTCCGAAAGCGATCGACCGCCATTCGCGTCATTCTCACACGGTGAGAAGCATGGATTTGCTTGATCGACTGTTTGATATCGCACGGCAGCGCAATCGCAAAATCGTTTTGCCCGAAGGCGGCGACGCGCGCATTGTCTCGGCTGCGGCGCGTCTCAAGGCTGAAAAACTCGCCCAGCCTGTCCTTCTCGGCACTATCGATGCACTCCGCACGATCGCTGACGATCAGAAAGTCTCACTCGAAGAGATCGAGATCATCGATCCACGCAGCGATGCACGCCTGCAACACTATGGCATGATGCTCGCACGTGCTCGTGAAACGATGACGCCGGCCATGGCGACGCGTTTGATCTCCAAGCCGCTTTATTTCGGCGGCATGATGGTGCGGCAAGGCGACGCCGATGCAATGGTGGCGGGCTGCGCCAATTCTACACGGCGCGTGATCGAAGCAGGCTTGATGACAGTCGGACTCGCGCCCGGCATTACACTGCCGTCGAGCTATTTCCTGATGGTCGTCCCCGATTTTCTTGGGCGCGGCCCCAATGCTTTCATTTTCGCGGACTGCGCGGTCAATGCCGACCCGGCCGTGGCCGAACTTGCCGACATCGCAGTCGCTTCGGCACGAAGCGCTCAGACCCTCTTGGGAGAAACTCCACGCGTGGCCATGCTATCATTTTCGACCAAGGGCAGCGCGCAACACGCACGCGTCGACAAGGTTCGCAATGCGCTTGAAATTGTGCGCAGGCGCGAACCTGGGCTTGCCATCGATGGTGAATTTCAAGCCGATGCCGCTCTTGTTCCTGAGGTTGCACAAAAGAAAGTGAAGGAGAAAAGTGCGGTCGCCGGGCAGGCGAACGTACTCATTTTCCCCGATCTCGACTCGGGCAATATCGCCTACAAACTGACGCAATGGTTGGGCGGCGCGCAGGCGATCGGGCCCTTCCTGCAAGGCTTCGCCAATCCCATCAGCGATTTGTCCCGTGGCGCCAGCGTGGATGACATCGTCACCACCTGCGCGGTGATGGCGGCGGCCGAATAAATATCAGTGCTTCCATTCCGGCGCCGGGACGGGCGCCCAGGCCCGTTTGAGCCGCAGATCGTCCACGATGGCGTTGGCGGCGATGTAGCCAGCCGCACCGTTGATGCCTCCGCCGTTGCCCGACGACGAACCGCAAAGATAGAGGCCTTCTACTGGCGTTCGCGAACCGGGCATTAGCGGATGTGGCCGGTTGATGCCGAGCTGATTGGGGACATAGGCGCCCACGCGTACAGCGCCCTGCCGCATGTTGGCATTTAGCTTTTCCACGTCCAGCGGCGTAAACAGGTAGCTCCCGAGCAGGTTATCGCCCTCGAGATTCGATGCGTAGATGCGCCAGTAATCGAGGATTCGTTGCGTGTAGTCGGCACGATTGCGCTCCCATTCCTGCGGCCCGCCGTCGACCGAATACGGAGCGAAAGGCCACCAGAATGCGACGTGCCGGCCGGCCGGAGCGTAGCTCGAATCGAATTGGCTGTTGCACGCACCATTACCCATCAGAACCCTGGGAAATTTCTTCGCCGCGCAATCGTCGAAACAGCTTGCGACATCGTCGATATGGTCCATGCCGAAGAAAATATTGTAGGCGCGCGCAATATCGGGATCGAAGGCGGCAGCACGATACGCCGGTGGGTTTTTGAGCGCGAGGTGTAACGTCACCACGCTATGGTTGCCCCAGTGCCAGGATTTCGCTTTCTCGCGCACCGGTTCGGGGAAATGTTCTTCACCGGTCATTTGCACGGTGGTGGGAAAATCGATAGCGCTGCCAATAAATTTTCTCACATTGAAGCTGCGGCCATCCGCAAGTTTTACGCCGGTGGCGCGGCCTTTGGTAACAACAATTTCTTTTACATCGGCGCCGGTGATGATCTCTCCGCCGGCCGCCTCCACTACACGCGCCAGTGCAAGCGGTAAAGAAATCGCCCCGCCGACTGGCAAGGTGAAGCTGGCAATGTTGGCAAAGATTGCCGGAAAGACGATGCCGGCCCCTGGCACGTTTTCCGTCGTGATCACGTGCATGTAGGACGTAAACAGCGTGCGAATGCGCTCGTCGACAAAGTGCTTGCGTACGACGCTGAACAGATCGTGCTGGGCGTGCGAGAGGAGCTCTTTTGCCTTCGGACCACTGAGCCGGTCGAATAGTTGCTCGCGCGGCATCGGCGCGTTGTACAGCAGCGACACCAGCAGCGGACGCATCTCCTCACAGTAAGTATGCCATAGCGCGCGGAACGTCTCGGCATCTTGTTTGGAAAAACGCGCAAGAGAGGCGCCGGTCTTGTCGAGATCTTTGTAGATCACAATCCCGGTGCCATCGCGGAAGACCGCCGCTTGTTGCACCGGCGGCTCGATATAGGAAAATCCATAGCGATGGAGTTCAAGATCCTGGAGCATGGGACAGAGCCCAAGCCCCATATAGAAATTGGCGTGCAGATTTAATTTGTAGCCTGGGAATATTCGCTCTTCGGTGCTCGATCCGCCGCCGATGCGGCCGTTGCGTTCGAGCACAGCAATACGCATCCCGGCACGCGAAAGGTATGCAGCGAGCGTCAGGCCATTGTGACCCGCGCCGATCACAACACCATCGAAGTCCGCCATGTTGCCCCCGTCATACGCTAGCTGACACTGACGACGCCTGTGCAGCGTAAACACTCAAAGCGTTATGAACAACGACACAAATATTGTCGTGGGCGTCTTTCGCGATCATAAAAGAATGCCCCGGCCTAGGGCATGTGCCGGGGCACGTAAGCCGAACATAGAGGACGGCCGGCGCTAGGAGTTCAGGCGGCTCAGCGCGTTGCGGTTGCGCAGCACGATACGACGTGAGCTCGGCACCGCGATCGCGGCTAAATTCTCAAGTTGCGTCAGCGTACGCGAGACGGTTTCAATCGTCAGCCCCAGATAGTCGGCGATGTCCTGGCGCGACATTGGCAAATCAATCTCGTTACCACCCAGCGCGCGCGCCGACATTTCCAGCAAAAATCCTGCCATGCGCTCCTGGGCGGTCTTGATCAACAGCATGATGTGGCCTTGCGCACGCTGCAGTTCGCCGGCCGTCATCGTCCATAGCTCGCGGGCGACATCGTTATTACGGCGGGCAAGCGCGACCAATGCGCTCCGCTTGATCACCAGAATCTTGCAATCAACGACCGCCTCCGCCGAGAACGTATGCTGGCCGCCGATTTCGAGGCCGAAAATATCACCGGGCAAATAAAACGCGCCGATCTGCCGGCGGCCGTCATTGAGAACCTTGTAGGTACGCACGCTGCCGCTGACGACCTTGTGGACATATTCGGCCTGTTCGTTTTCGCCATAGATTTCGCAGTTACGTGAAAACGGCATCTCCGCCCCCATGAGCCCGATCTGGCCAGTGAGCGAGTGCGATACAACCGGCAAGGCTGACCGGAGAGGACGGCCTGGCTGAGTCGACGTTCCGTGTTTGATCATCGTCTGGGTGAGCATGGCGTTGTCCCTCGGTGAATTCGATGAACTTTTGGTACCGGTGGAACCAGGCCCTCGAAATTCAGATAATCTCCATAAGGGGTTTACCGGAGGCGAAACGGGGTCTTCCCGACGGTAAATTTGGACTTTCGTCGATCGAGCCACCATGCGAGAAGCCGCTGAGAAAAAAGGGCTTTTATCTACGTCCGAGCTGAGGTGGCCATTACGTTATGGCATTGCCCCAAGCACGGTCGCGTTGGCATTGGCGTTCCGGACCTTGTTGATCCCGGTCTTTCATGACGATGCGATTTTTTATTATTTCATTCCGCCGGTCCTGATTTCCGCAGGGATCGGCGGGCTCGGCCCCGGCCTGCTGGCGACTGCATTGGGCATTGCGGCGGCCCATTTCGTTGTTGCCGACGTCGCCAACTATTCAAGATTGCTTCTCGTCAATGGTGCAGCCTTTGCGGCGATTGGAATCGGCGTGTCGTGGGGCGGGGAATTGCTGCATCGCGGCCGTCAACGCGCGACGGTGATGACACGTGACGCACTCGCTCGTGAAGCGCATTTGAAATCAATATTGGACACCGTGCCGGAGGCAATGATCGTCATCGACGAGCGCGGCAACATGCAGTCGTTCAGCAGCGCCGCGGAACGACTGTTCGGCTACCGTGCGGAAGATGCACTTGGACAAAACGTCAAGATTTTGATGCCCGCACCCTATCGCGACAATCACGATGGCTATTTGCACCGTTATATGACCACAGGTGAGCGCCGCATCATCGGAATCGGGCGCGTGGTTGTCGGCCAGCGAAGAGATGGCTCGACTTTCCCAATGGAGCTTGCGGTCGGCGAAATGAAGTCCGGCGATCGCCGCTTTTTTACTGGATTCATCCGCGACTTGACCGAACGGCAAAAAACCGAAGCCCGATTGCAGGAGCTGCAATCCGAGCTTGTCCATATTTCCAGGTTGACGGCGATGGGCGAGATGGCCTCGACGCTCGCACACGAGCTCAATCAGCCATTGTCCGCTATTTCAAATTACCTCAAAGGTTCGAGACGGCTGCTGGAAGGTACGCGCGACGAAAAGTCAACGACGATACGCGATGCGTTGGAGCAAGCGACCGATCAGGCAATGCGAGCGGGTCAAATCATTCGCAGGCTGCGCGATTTCGTTTCACGAGGTGAGAGCGAGCGGAGGGTGGAAAGCATCACGAAACTGGTCGAGGAAGCAAGCGCGTTGGCCCTGGTCGGCGTCCAGGATCGCGGGATCCGTGTACAGTTCCGGTTCGACCCGGCTGTCGATCTGGTGCTTGCCGACCGTGTGCAAATTCAGCAAGTTCTTCTCAATTTGATCCGCAACGCCATGGATGCGATGGAAACATCGCTGTCGCGTGAACTTATCGTTGGGATTGAGCCGGCAGGCGATGGGTACGTACGTATTAGTGTCGCTGACACCGGCTCAGGCATTGCGCCCGAGGTGGCCGCGCAACTGTTCCAGCCGTTCATCACGACAAAACGTCAAGGTATGGGCATGGGCCTGTCGATTTCCCGCACGATCATCGAGGCACATGGCGGACGAATTTGGGCGGAGCCCAATCCCACCGGTGGCACGATATTCCGTTTCACGCTCGCCGTCGTAGACGCCGGAGATGTCGACGATGCAGCCTGATCCGATCGTTTACGTGATCGACGACGACGACGGCGTCCGGCAATCGCTTGAATTTCTCCTGAGAACGGCCGATATCGACGTCCGCGGGTTCAATTCGGCGAAATTGTTCCTGGAGATGCTGCCTCAAATCAAATCCGGATGTGTCATCACCGACGTGCGCATGCCGGACATCACCGGTATCGACCTCTTACGCCGCCTGAAAGAAACTAACATTGGCATCCCTGTGATCGTTATCACCGGGCACGGCGATATATCGCTCGCCGTCGAGGCCATGAAGATTGGGGCCGTCGACTTCCTGGAAAAGCCCTTCGACGATGAGCTGTTGCTGGCCTCGGTCCGCAGCGCGCTCAATGCGGACGCGAACGCCAGCCGGCACAAGGCAGCACTGTCCGATATTCACGACAGGCTGGCAGCGCTGTCGAACCGGGAACGGCAAGTGTTCGAAGGCCTGGTGGCCGGAAAATCCAACAAGGTGATTGCATTCGACCTGAACATCAGTCCGCGTACGGTTGAGATCTACCGCGCCAATCTGATGACCAAGATGGCGGCCAATAGCCTGTCCGACCTGGTGCGCATGGCGATGGTCGCCGGCGTCCTGGACGGTCCCGAAAAAGCCAGGCGTTGAGGGACGGGCGGGCCGCTTGCCAATCTGCAGATGCGGTGATCGAGTAGCCGGGCTGATTGCACGGCTGCGGGGTAACGCATGGCGTCAGAATATCGATTGCTCAGCTACATCGACGGCGGCACAACCAAGGCTGGCGTTCTGGTGGACGACCGGATTGTGCCGGCGGCGTCCTTGCTGCCAGGCGCAGATGTCGAAAGCAACTCCGTGCTGGGCCTGCTTCGCAGTTGGGACGCCGTGCACCCGCGCCTCCATGCCGCCGCCCAGAAAGTCCGACCGGCGGACGGCATCTCACTGGCGGACGCGAAGCTGGAGGCGCCGATTCTCTACCCCGGGGCGCTGTTTTGCGCCGGCGCAAATTACTGGGATCACCTGGAAGAAATGGCCGAGATCGCAAAACGCGTGACCGGCAAGGCGCCGGCAATGACCAAAGCCAAGGATCCGTACTTCTTCATGAAAACCACGGCCGGTTCGATTATCGGCACCGGCACGCCGGCGAGGTTGCCGCCATTCTCGCACCAGGTCGACTGGGAGGCGGAGCTGGGCGTCGTCATCGCCCGCCCCACCCGTAATATGTCCGAAGATCGCGCGCTGGACGCCATTGCCGGCTATCTGATCGTCAACGATCTTTCCGCCCGTGACCTGATGAAACGCGAAGGGTCGCCCTTCGGCATGGACTGGGTCGGCCAGAAATGCTTCGAGGACGCCGCGCCGATGGGGCCGTGGTTCACGCCAGCCGCCTATATCGCTGACCCGAACAACATGCCGATCAAGCTGTGGGTCAATGGTGAGCTCAAGCAGAATTCAAACACCAGCCGTCTGGTGCATAACATCGCCGAGCAGATTGCGTATTTAAGCCGGCATTTTACCCTCAATCCGGGAGACGTCATTGCGACCGGCACGCCCGCCGGCGTCGGCATGCCGCGCGGCGAGTTTCTCAAAGCCGGCGACGAAGTCCGCATCGACATCGGTGGCTGCGGAACGCTCACGAATACGATGGTGGCCGGCTAGCCAGCATCGAACGGCGCGCGAGTGACAGCAGGGGCCTTTTCCTTTAAAAAACGGCGGGGAAACGGCTCGTAAGAAGCTGGACGGCTGAGGGAGGAAGTCATGGTGCTCCAGAAATTCGTCACGGCTTTTGTCCTGGCCGCTGCGGTCGCGCTCGGAGCGGGATCGGCACAAGCCCAGGAAACCATCACGCTCAAGCTCTCGCATTTCGTTCCGCCGCAGCATGCATTTCACAAA
>JBATYN010000066.1:0-2413 GCA_049674125.1 Pseudolabrys sp.
GTGCGGCACCGATCGACCTCTCTGCGCTGAAAAACGACGACGAAATTGGCGTGCGCGAGGCAAAATTCGATCACGCCGACGATGGCGCGGCGATTGTGCGCATCAAGCTCGCGCGGCCGCGGATGAGCAGCTTTGAGGCCGATGGCCCGGCCTGGATTCTCAAAATTGCCGACGCTGCGACACCGCCCACGCGTCCGCTTGGCGTTGCGCGCAGCATCGTCGGCAAGAATCGTGCAAGCATCGCAATTCCCTTCGATGGCCCGCGCGCGGTTCACGATATCAAGGATCCCGACGTCGGCGACCGGCTCATGGTGATTACGGCGCTTGGGCCAGCCCGCGGGTTCCTCAAGGAGCAGGAGTTCGTCGAGCTGCACGCGTTGCCATCGACGCATGGCGTCGTCGTGCGGCCGATTGCCGACGACCTCACCGCAGAGCTTGCGGCAGACAAAATCACGATCGGCCGTCCGAGTGGACTGGCATTGTCGGCAACCTCGCTTGGCCAGCAGCAAGTTTCGATCAGTTATCGTGCCTATACATTTGACACCCAGCTCTGGGGCTTCGATCGCGATGCGCCGTTCAATGCCCGCCAATCGGAGCTGATCGGCCTTGCAGCAGAAGCACCTTTGCCAAAGCGCCGCCTGGCGCGCCTCAATCTCGCGCGCTTTTATCTTGCGAAGGAAATGGCACCCGAGGCCAAGGCTGTGCTTGACGTTGCGCTCGCCGATCAGCGCGGCTCCGAAGACGTGACCGGGAGCGTGCTTTCGGCCGTCGCCGATGTGATGCTTGACCGTCCCGAGGACGCACTCAAGGAATTGGCCAAGCCGCAGGTGGGCGACCAGCAAGACGCGCCGATCTGGCGTGCAATCGCTTACGCACGTCAGGGCCGATGGGCGGAAGCGCGCGACATCTTTAAAAACGTCGCTGCCGCTATTGGCGCGCTCCCCATTGAGTTGCAGCGAATGGCGATGAAAGAGGCGCTTCGTGCGTCGGTCGAAGTCCGCGACTTCAACCACGCCACACGCGTTGCCAATGAATTCGAGACCGTCGGAATAACGCCGGAACTCGAGCCGATCATCAACGTTCTGATTGGCCGGCTTTACGAGGGATTGGGCCGCAGCGAGGACGCGCTCACTAGCTATCGCGCCGCTGCGTTTTCCTCTAATCGCCGCGCCGCTGCGCAAGGCGGCTTGCGCGAAATCGCCCTAGCGTTTGCAAGCGGGGGCATGACTCGCAAGGACGTCATCAATGAACTTGAAACGCTCACAACTGTCTGGCGTGGCGACGAGACGGAAACGGAAGGGCTCAAGCTGCTCGCCCATCTTTACACCGAAGACAATCGCTATCGTGATGCTTTCCATGTGATGCGTACCGCGCTGCTCGCTCATCCAAATTCCGACATGACGCGCAAGATCCAGGATGAGGCCGCGGTCACGTTCGAAAGCCTCTTTCTTGGCGGCAAAGGAGATGCGTTGCCGCCGGTTGAAGCGCTGGGGATTTTTTATGACTTCCGGGAGCTGACGCCGATCGGCCGGCGCGGCGATGAGATGATCCGGCGGCTCGCTGATCGCCTAGTCGCAGTCGATCTGCTCGAGCAGGCAGCAGAGTTGCTGCAACACCAGGTCGACCACCGGTTGCAAGGCGCCGCGCGGGCCCAGGTCGCAACCAGGCTCGCGGTCGTCTATCTGATGAACCGCAAGCCGGATCGTGCGCTCGCCACCTTGCAATCGACCCGCCTCTCCGATCTGTCGAACGATTTGCGCGATCAGCGCCTGCTGCTTGAGGCCCGCGCAATGTCCAATCTTGGGCGCCATGATATTGCGCTGGAGCTGATCACCAATGTTGACGGACGGGAAGCGCTGCGGCTTCGCTCCGATATCCATTGGGCGGCGAAGCGCTGGAGAGAGGCGGGCGAGCAGATGGAAATTCTGTTCGGCGCCCGCTGGAATAATTTCGAACCTTTGAACGACGGCGAACGGGCTGACATCCTTCGCGCGGCAATTGGTTACGCGCTCGGCGACGAGACGATCGGCCTTTCGCGTCTGCGCGAAAAGTATCAGGCCAAGTTCTCCGATGGCCCGGATCGTCGCGCGTTCGACATTGTGACCGCGCCGACCGGCACCGGAAGTGCGGAGTTCAAGGAAGTCGTCAAAAAGATAGCGAGCGTTGATACGCTCGATGCCTTCTTGCGCGACCTGCGCGCGCGCTATCCGGAGTCATCCGCTGTTTCACCCGCAGGGGCAGCGGGCGCCGATTCGTCGGCAGCCGACAAACCGAAAACTCCGATGGCCGATGCGACCGCGGCGGATCCGGCCGGAAAGACCCCGCCGGAAACGTCCGGAGCGGGGTCGTCGCCGTTGCCGCCGAAAGCACCGGCCGGCGCACCGATGAAGCCGGACAAAGAGCCGACCGGTTC
>JBATYN010000067.1:0-7732 GCA_049674125.1 Pseudolabrys sp.
CATCAAGCCCGGTTGCAATTGTAGACCCGGCCTCAGCGATCCCCTTCCAACGTTCGGGAGAAGCTTCCGCTGGCTCCGCCGGCTTGGGCGCAACTGATTCCGGCGTGCGATTAGGCAGAGCGACAACTTTTTCCGGTGCCGGGCGCGCTGGTTCGCGCGCGGAATAAGGATCGTAAGGCGGCCGCTCCCGCCCCGTGCGCTGACCCAGCACGCTGCGCAACCGCAGGAAGATGAACACTGCGAGCGCTAAGAATATGATGGTGTAGATATCGAACACGTCTCGCATGCTTTCGGCTACCGTAACGGCACATTGGCCGGATCAGCGTTTCGGCCCTCGCCGCCTGACGGCGGAGCGACCGGCCTCCACCGCTCTTGCATCAGCCGGTGGCCGCACCAATCCTTAGGGCCGGAACTCGCGCCAGAAGCTCGGCGCAATCCAAGTCTCTCGGCCGGACCTTAGACGATCAGGGCGCCTAGGCCAACATCGCCAAACCAGAGAAACGCCGATGAATGTGGCAAAATGGGTATTATCTGTGCTTTTGATGCTGCCTTTTCTGGAACTGGCGGCATTCATAGCGGTAGCGGCTGCCGTTGGTTTTGGGTGGGCATTGGGCCTGATCCTCGCAAGTTCGCTCGCCGGCGCGCTCATACTCCGCCACGCCGGTGGCAATCATATTGCACGCGTGCGTGTCGCCATGGGCCAGGGGAGCTTTACGGCGCTGCAGGCACATGGGTCCAGCGGCCTTATTTTGCTGACCGGAATTCTTCTATTAATTCCGGGATTTATCACAGACGTCGTGGGCTTGGCTGTGCTGGCGGTGAGTCTTTGGAAACGCGCTTTCGCCTTCGACGCGGCGACTGCGCGCAATGACGGCATAGTCGACCTTACCCCCGAGCAGTGGCACCAAATACCGGACCCCACGCTGCCCGACCGTCGCCGACACGAACGCGACCGGTGAGGGGCGCGTAACGTCAAAAATTCTGCCGTGCGACCTGATCCGAAAGGCCGAGCGCTTCTCGAAAAGCTCATCCTCGCGCAAAATAATAGCGTCCTTGTTCCGATCCGGACCCTATGTTAGCCAACCGCCGCGCGAGCCGTGGGTAGCGCTAAGGAGTGTTCATGACGACGACGAATGGCGGGCCGGCCCAATCTGCGGCACAGGACCAACCGCAACTCACCGTGGTGGCCCAGTACACAAAAGATTTTTCGTTCGAGAATCCGAATGCGCCGCAATCGCTCAGCAATCGTCAGGAACAGCCGCAGATCGGCATCCAAATCAATGTCGGCGCCACGCCACTGTCGGACACAGACATCGAAGTAGTCATCAAGGTCGAAGGCAAGGCGGAAATTGCAAGTACATTACTGTTTCGCTTCGACCTGGAATACGCCGGCGTATTCCGCATTCGTAACGTTCCGCAAGAGAGTCTGAATCCCGTCGTGTTGATCGAATGTCCGCGGCTGCTGTTTCCCTTTGCGCGCGAGATCATCGCTACTGCCGTGCGCAACGGCGGCTTCCCGCCGCTTCTGCTTGATCCCGTGGATTTCGTCAGTCTGTATCGCCAGAAGATGGCACAGATGCAGCCCGCGTCGGCGCCAGCGGCAAACAGCTAAGCTGTCAGGCGTCGTCAGTCCGGTAGTTTCGCCACAGCGCGTTTTCTCCGAGCCCAGCCACGAAGTCACGGTGCGCCACGACTTCGGCGTCAGCCAGTCGCTGAGCTAACGGTTGTGGCCGCGCGCGCACAGCGATGGCACCGTCGATTGCGTTCGCGCGCGGCTTGGTGCTTTCGGCGAGACCAAGTTGCGCCTGACGCGCGCCGATCAACTCGAGATAAACTTCGGCCAGGATCTCGGCGTCGAGCAGCGCGCCGTGCTTGGTGCGGCGCGAGTTGTCGATGCCGTAGCGCGCGCACAGATCATCCAGACGGTTGGGGCCCGCGGGATGTTTGCGGCGCGCCAACAACAGCGTGTCGACAAGACGTTCGCGTGCAATTAATAGGCGTTCCGCACGCTTGAGCTCCGCACAAAGGAAGGCGTGATCGAAGCTGGCGTTGTGGATCACCAGCGGTGCATCGCCAATAAAGGCAAGGAACTCGTCGGCAACCTCAATAAAGCGCTTATGCGATCTGAGAAATTCGGTAGAAAGACCATGGATCGCGAAGGCTTCTGCAGGAACGTCGCGCTCTGGATTCAGGTAGGCGTGGAAAGTTGCCCCTGTCGGTATCCGATTCAGCAATTCAATACAGCCAAGCTCGACCAGGCGGTGACCCTGGCCCGGGTCGAGGCCTGTCGTCTCAGTGTCCAATACGATTTCACGCATCATTATTTTCTGACCAGCAGAATCATTTCCGCCGTTTCGGCATTGTATCAATGTGATGAAGAATATCACGCACCTGGGCTCGGGCAGCGTCAAAACCTTGCGATGTATCCACCACAAAATCCGCCCGCGCACGCTTATCCACGTCCGGCAGCTGTTTAGCAAGAATGGCAGCAAATTTCTGTTCGGTCATACCGGCGCGCTCGAAGACGCGCGCATGCTGCACAGCGGCCGGCGCCGAAACCACAACGACCGCGTCGCAGCGCTTTTCGCCTCCGGTTTCGAAAAGCAGCGGGATATCAAGGACCGCGATCTTGGTACCTTTGCGCTCCGCTTCATTGAGAAACGCTTCACGTGCGGCAGCGACAAGTGGGTGTACGATTGATTCGAGCTTCTTAATTGCCGCGGAATCGCCCAACACTCGCTGTGCGAGCTTGTCGCGATCGACTTTCCCCCCCGTGGTCGTCCCCGGAAATGCCGTTTCGATCAAGGGAGTGGCCTCGCCTTCGTACAGGCGATGGACGGCCGCATCGGCGTCGTAAACCGGGACGCCCGACTCGGCGAACAACTTCGCCGTGGCGGATTTGCCCATGCCCAACGATCCCGTGAGACCGAGAATGAACATTCAAACTTTACCCATCCACAAATCCGTTTTCCCGCAGGAATGCGAGCAGCGGCAAAAGCGGTAGCCCGAGGATGGTGAAATAGTCTCCGTCGACGCGCTCAAACAGATGAATGCCGATGCCCTCAAGTTGGTAACCACCGACGCTGTTCATGGCAGAGTCTCCCGCCATGTCGAGGTAATGATTCAGGAAACGATCCGAAAAATTGCGCATCGTCAGCCGTGCAGTATCGACACAAGTAAACAGCACCGTGCCATCGCGGACCAAAGCCAGCGCAGAGTGCAGCTCGTGGGTCCTACCCCGCAACGTGCGCAATTGTTCGGCAGCGTCAGCGCGGGTGGCCGGCTTACTGAAGCGCTTTCTACCGCGCGCCAACGTCTGGTCGGCTCCGAGCACCATCCGACCTGGCAACGAAACCGCCACGGCATCGGCCTTGGCGCGCGCCAGATGACGGGCGACCGCGGCCGCATCGCTGACCACGGATTTGGCTTCAAATGCGCGTTCATCGACCTGCGAAGGCCTTATCTCGAAGCGCAGACCAGACGCAGCGAGAATCTTGCCGCGGATGTCGCTCCTAGATGCGAGCACCAGCGGCTGGGGGGCAAGCCAGAGCACCATGGGTCACGCCACCGGATGCCGGCGCCGCTCGCTCAATAATCGCATGACCGCAGCTGCCGTTTCCTCGATCGAGCGGCGCGTCACATCAATTGTTGGCCAATTGTGCTTGGCGCAGAGCCGGCGCGATAAGGAAACTTCCTCAGCCACTGCATTTTTGTCGATGTATTGATCGTCGTCACGATGCGCCATGAGGCCGAGCAGCCGGTTTTCACGGATCTGGACGATGCGCTCAGGGCTGGCATAAAGCCCGACCACCAGTGGGCGGCTCAGACCTTCTACTGCGGGCGCTACGGCCACGCCAGGCACGAGCGGAACATTTCCGGTTTTAACCCCACGGTTGGCAAGATAAATCGAGGTTGGGGTCTTCGAAGTACGGGAGACCCCTACCAGCACCACGTCGGCATCTTCGAGTCCCTCAACATGCTGACCGTCATCGTGCACCATGCTGAAATTGAGGGCGTCAATGCGCTGGAAATATTCTGCATTGAGCACGTGCTGGGCGCCAGCACGGTGGATCGTTTCAGCGCCGAGATAGGACTGGAATAGCCGCAGCACCGGTCCCAATACGGACATGCAAGGCAAGCCGAGCTCCCGGCATTTTTTCTCCAGCGACTGAATGAGATCTTCTTCGAGCAAAGTGTACAGGACGAGCCCGGGCGAATCGGAAATTTCCGCCAGCGCATGGTCGAGTTGCTTCTTCGACCGTACCATCGGGTAAAGATGCTCGACAGGCGACACATTCGCATATTGCGCCGCGGCCGCGCGCGCGACCGTAATCAAAGTTTCACCGGTGGCATCGGATACCAAGTGCAGATGGAAATAACCGGTCTCGGGCATCTGTATATTGGCCGGATAGCATGTGGATATTAGGGGAGGAGGCCATGGCTCAGCCTGACAAGCAAGCCACTATTGAGGATGAGCTCAATTTCCATCCACATCACTGACAGCGGGACGATATTCGCCTGCCGGTGTCTTTGCGTTGTTATGATGTGGATACTCGCCTGGGGACAGACGGGGAAAGTATCGTAAAAGCCTTATAAAATGGCCATTACCAGTGTGGATGATAAAGGACAGGATTACATGCGATTCTGGACCGTTCGCTGTCATCCGGTGGACAGAGTGTTGATCGACGGGCATGAGTCCAATCAACGGTCTAACTACAACAACAGATTCTAAGAAGATTCTTTATGGATAAAGCTGTGATTGGCAGAGCTATGGGGAAAAAGCTGTTGCGCGTACTGGAAGGTAAACGCGAAGCGGTCCCACCGGTGTGGCTGATGCGGCAAGCAGGCCGCTATCTGCCGGAATATCGCTCAACGCGTGAAAAGGCCGGAGGTTTCCTCGACCTTTGTTTTAATCCGGAGCTGGCAGCGGAAGTCACACTGCAACCGGTGCGTCGCTTCGGATTTGATGCTGCGATTTTGTTTTCCGATATTCTAGTGGTGCCGCTAGCGCTTGGGCGGAAAGTTGAGTTCGTGGCTGGTGAAGGGCCAAAGCTTGAACCGCTTGGCGACGCTGCGGGACTTGCAGCGTTACGAGAATCCGCTGACCAGAATGTACTGGCGCCCATTTACGATACGGTGCGCCGGGTAAAAGATAACCTGAATGAGAAAACAACTCTTATTGGCTTTTGCGGCGCTCCCTGGACTGTTGCGACTTACATGGTCGCGGGTCATGCAACGCCAGATCAGGCGCCGGCGCGTCTGTTTGCGCATCGCGATCCTGATAATTTTACGCGCCTGATCGACTGTCTTGTGCAAGCGTCGATCGATTATCTGGTCGGTCAGCTGAAAGCGGGCGCCGACGTTTTGCAAATCTTTGATACTTGGGCCGGTATTTTGGGGCCCGACCAATTCGAGCGGTGGTGTATCGCGCCGACGCAAAAAATCGTTGAGAGCGTTCGTCGGCAATTTCCCACCGCAAAGATTATTGGCTTTCCACGCGGGGCGGGTGCAATGGCTTTACCATACGCGGAGATGACTGGTGTAAGCGCAATCGGCATTGATTGGACATTCGAACGGTCGATTGCCCGCGATGCCCTGCAATCGCGTCTGCCGGTCCAAGGCAACGTTGATCCGTTGGCGCTGTTAGCTGGCGGCGCGGCGCTCGACCGGGAGGTCGACGATGTCATGAAGGAACTCGGCGATGGTCCTCTGATCTTCAATCTTGGACATGGCATCCTGCCCGAAACGCCGATCGCTCATGTCGAGCGTATGCTCAAGCGCGTACGCGGATCTTTCTGATGCTGTACCTCTGGCTCAAGGCATTGCACATCATCGCTGTTATCGCTTGGATGGCCGGGATGCTCTATCTGCCGCGGCTGTTCGTGTATCACGCCGCTGCCAAGCCCGGTTCAGAGTCGTCGGAAACCTTCAAAACGATGGAGCGCCGGCTACTCAAGCTCATAATCAACCCGGCGATGATCGAGACCTGGCTGCTTGGCCTGTCGCTCATTTGGCTGATGGGAAAGGACGCATTTGTTCAGGCCGGCTGGTTGCATGCCAAGCTCGCACTGGTGTTCGCGATGTCGGGACTGCACGGTTTCTTTGCGGGACTGGTTAAACAATTCAATACTGATCGAAATCAGCACAGTCAAAGATTCTATCGTATTATCAATGAGATACCAACGGTGCTCTTGATCGTCATTGTCGTGCTCGCAACCGTTAAGCCGTTCTGATACCGGCCCGCAATTGCACAACCGGCGCTTCGCCTCTTGCGCGAAACGTCGGCTCAACTTATCTTGATGTTATCCCACCGAACGCAGGCGGATGCTGTCGCGTTCCGGCTCCCAGAGTTTGGGCCGGTCGCAGCATCGGGTTCCGGGCCCTTTTTCCCCACTTCCTCGTTACCCCAGACCTGCGATCTCTCTCCTAAGTCACACGGCGGAAGTCTTTTTGTTTTCTAAACTTCGCCGTTAACTCTCCCAAGGACGTAAACCCCCAATGCGGGAAATGAAACTTCAGGACCTTAAGTCCAAGACCCCTGCCGAACTCGTCGCTTTCGCTGAAGAACATCAGGTCGAAAACGCCAGCACCATGCGCAAGCAGGAGCTGATGTTCGCTATCCTCAAACAGCTCGCGACCCAGGAAGTCGATATCATCGGCGAAGGCGTCGTCGAAGTGCTCTCGGATGGCTTCGGCTTTTTGCGCTCGCCGGAATCGAACTATCTGTCCGGCCCCGATGACATCTACGTCTCGCCCAGCCAGATCCGCCGCTTCGGCCTGCGCACTGGCGACACCGTCGAAGGTCACATCCGCTCCCCGAAAGAGGGTGAGCGCTACTTCGCGCTGCTCAAGGTCAACACGATCAATTTCGAGGATCCCGAAAAGGCACGCCACAAAGTCAACTTCGACAACCTGACACCGCTGTATCCGGACGAGCGGCTCAAGATGGAATACGAGGATCCGACCAAGAAGGATCTCTCTGCCCGCGTCATCGATATCGTGGCGCCAATCGGCAAAGGCCAGCGCGCATTGATTGTGTCGCCGCCGCGCACCGGTAAAACCGTGTTGCTGCAGAATATCGCCCACTCGATTACGGCCAATCACCCCGAAACATATCTCATTGTGCTTTTGATCGATGAAAGGCCGGAGGAAGTCACCGACATGCAGCGCTCGGTCAAGGGCGAGGTGATCTCCTCGACCTTCGACGAGCCAGCCTCGCGCCACGTGCAAGTCGCCGAAATGGTGATCGAAAAGGCCAAGCGCCTGGTCGAACATCAGCGTGACGTGGTGATCCTGCTCGACTCGATTACTCGCCTCGGCCGTGCCTACAACACCGTCGTTCCCTCGTCAGGCAAGGTGCTGACCGGTGGTGTCGACGCCAACGCCCTTCAGCGGCCGAAGCGCTTCTTCGGCGCCGCGCGCAACATCGAGGAAGGCGGTTCGCTCACCATCATCGCCACCGCGCTGATCGACACCGGCAGTCGAATGGACGAAGTGATTTTCGAAGAGTTCAAAGGCACCGGCAACTCGGAGCTTATTCTCGACCGCAAGGTGGCCGACAAACGCACCTTCCCGGCGATCGATATCACCCGCTCCGGCACACGTAAGGAAGAGCTGCTCACCGAGCCTGCCGTGCTCAAGAAAATGTACGTCCTGCGTCGCATTCTCAACCCGATGGGCACGATGGACGCCATCGACTTCCTGCTCGACAAGCTGCGTAACACCAAGAACA
>JBATYN010000068.1:0-2486 GCA_049674125.1 Pseudolabrys sp.
GGATTCCGCCGTGGATTACCGGGGGATGGCTTTTAGGCCCAAGGTATTTAATTGGAGCAGCTAAAACTGCGCGGGCTGACGCCTGCGCGCAGCCGTACGCCCATACCGCTGCCGTTTTCGTAGAAGACTCAATGTGCTACTGGTCGCTGTCCGAATGGAACTGACTAGCACTACTTTGGCAGATTTATTCACGCTGCGCCCCGGCACGCATCCATTTTCGACAGTGTGGGCATCGCTGCGGTGGTGATCGAGCGATGATGGCGATGATGGCGTGACGCACGGCTGGCAAGCTTGGTTGAGGCGGCGGTCCGTGGATTCTTTTTTCCCCGCCTCACTTTTGTGAGGCGGCGATGCTGGAGGAAGGCGTAAGCGATCATTGTCATGAGCGCATGACGATGAAGACCATGCCAGGACCTACCTTCGAAGTGGTCGAGGCCAAGCTCCTCTTTCAGTTGCTGATGGGCCTGCTCGCAGATCCATCGCGCTTTGATTGTGGCAGCCAAATTGCGCAGGTCCATCTCGGCTGGCAGGTTGGCAAGATAGTACTTTTTCTCTCCCGACAGGCGTTGCTCGCCGATGAGCCAAGCCTCG
The DNA here is from genome assembly GCA_049674125.1 of Pseudolabrys sp. GTDB lineage: Bacteria > Pseudomonadota > Alphaproteobacteria > Rhizobiales > Xanthobacteraceae > Pseudolabrys. The sequence continues at coordinate 592 of JBATYN010000068.1, forward strand.
TCACCCGGAAGATGCTGCTGACCTTTGTCCCATATCCGCTGAGGAGGTCCATCGGCGGTACGCACACGGACAGCAGCAAATCGGGCTTCGAGCCGGCCTTTCGTCCCGCTTCGCCAGGTTTTCCATTTGGTATTGGCCAGCATGTCTTCAGCCGCTATCGATAGAGTATCCGGCACGTGCCGCTTGCGGGGCCGCCCCCGAACTTTGGTAACTGGCCAAATGAGCCGCACGCCGACAGGATAGACCTTGAGGTGACGAGGGATGCCCACCGCCCAGGCCAGCTTGCGAGCCGTAAGGCCCTGACGGAACGGCGCACTGGGCCCATAACCGGCATCCGCCAGCACACAGCCGAAGCGCACACCGGCCGCCATCATGCGATCGATCTCCGCCAAGGCGATCTCCGGTTTTGTCCGCGCAGTTTGATATTCGACCGGGACACCAGCTCGCTTTAATCGCCCCCGATCTTTCGTCCAACCCTCGGGAAGAAAAAGGCGCAACGCCACCATCACCGGTACTTCACCGCGTGCCAGTGTCAGGGAAACCAGTGTCTGGCAGTTGGCCGTCTTGCCCAGCACCGAGGCATATTGAGCGGCGACCCCAACCGAATGCATGCCCTTCTTCGGCACAGCGGTATCGTCGATTACCAAAACCGCATCGCCGCCACCGACGAGCCGGTCCGCTTGAATGAGCAGCTCAGTCTCCAATGGTGCGGCATCCCAGACGCCGGCCGAAACAAAATGATGCAGCTGATCATAGTCGCCCGGGGCAAGCCGCTCGGCCATGGGCTGAACGCTCTTACGGTCACCTGGCCCGATCAGCCCCGCCACATAAAGCGGGCACATCCGTCGACGCGCCTTGTGACCCAAGCGATCCAAGAACGGTTTGAGCCAACGTCCAAGCTCGTATTCCCAATTCAAATACGTTGCCGCCATGGTCGGCCCTCCAAAGCCGACCACCCATGAATCACAGAAAAACTGATTTGGGAATCCCATCCCCCTAAAAATCTGCCAAAGTAGTGTTAAGCGGTGTCGCCATTAATCAAAACAGACTGGCGACAAGCCACACCAGGAACGCGCACCAGCCCACCGTGCCCACCAGGCCAGCGACGATAAACACCACGGGCCACTCGATGCGGCGAAAAGGGAGGCTGTGGTGCTGGGGCCGCGCCGCTTGTGCCATATCGGGATTGGGCATCGTTTTGCTCGCTCTCCGAAGCGTCAGGTTATAGTGGCGCATTCACCTGCAATTTTAACCGCGTGCCAAACGCGATTGGCTTTAGCTTAGTTTTTTGGAGAGGGTGTTGAGCAAGAACACCATGCGATTCGGCACGCCAAGTTTTCGGTAGATATGATGGAGGTGAATTTTCACGGTACCAACCTGCAACCCAAGCTGTCGGGCGATAACTTTATTGCCGAACCCGCGCAGCACGAGCTCCGCTACTTCCGATTCGCGTGGGGTTAGCCGTTCGTCGGCAACCAACCGATCTAATTCGACAAGCATGACCCGCCGCCGATTTTGACTCGACTCATGGCGTTTGTTGGTCCCCAGATTCCTCAGGTCGACAGGCGTTGCTGCCAGCGTGGGGACGATCGTCGAATAAGAGCGTTTGATGATGGTGGATTTAGTTCTCCTCGATTCGTCAGTTTTCAGAATTGAGGACTCTTAGTGGTGTCCGCGTTGGTACCGGCGGACTCCCGCCGGTTTCGATAGAGATTGTAATCGGCAGACATTCTTGTTATTTTCCGCCAAATACTTGGTTGTGAACGATGAAGAAAAGCTCGACGCAACGATCGATTAAGCAGCTCGCGAGCTTGCCAACGGCACAAGGCGGGCTGACGCGACTTGCTGCCGATTGCGTGCGTAAAGCGGGCATCAAATTGGGGCCGCTTTTGTCG
>JBATYN010000069.1:0-13197 GCA_049674125.1 Pseudolabrys sp.
GGATTCACCTGCAGCCGGGATCGTGCCGGCTGCCGGCGCTCCGCCGGTCAACCGCTCGATAGCCGAGCGCACCGAGTCGCGGGCACGGCGTTCACGCACGGCATTGAGTAGTGGCGCGGCAGCACCCGAGCGCCGGATGAGTGCTTCCGGATCCGGCAACATGATCGGATCGTCCCATGAGCCCTGGACGATAAACGGAAGCTCGAATGGCATTGCGCCGGGTTTCGGCGGGGTTACCAGCGCAGCTGTTCCCTTCAGATCGAGTTCGCGCGCAGGAATCGAGGCTGTGCCAGCGAGCGCAAGCGTGACAGCCGCGCCCTCGATCTTCACGTCTTCGACCGTCACGGTGCCCTGCGTGATCTTCAGCGCGACCGCAATCTTGTCGTAGGGCGTACGCCCGCTGCGGAATTCGCCGCCGCCTGACAGCGGCCGCCGCTCAAGCCGGCGTAACAACTGCTCGACATTAAGGCCCGCAAGCGCACCGTCGGTTCCAACTAAATTGGCCGTTCCGTTCAGCGTGCGTGTTAATGCCAGTACGCTGTCGCCGCCACCATCGACCGCGAATGTGATATTTCCTTTGCCTTCGAGACGGCGCAGCCCAAACAGTTGACCAAGGCAGCTTTCCAGATCGACGTCGGTGAATTGCAACTGCGATTTAATATCCACCCCTTGATCGAAATTTGTCAGCGCCATCGAGCCTTTGATAACGCCACCGTACGCCTGCGCTTCGCCGACGGTGATGACCAAATGTCCGCTGCGCAGGTTTGCCGCAACGGCGGTGCGTCCGATTTTGGCATTCGACACCACGACACTCGCTGCCGATAAGCGCAGATCGAGGTCGAGGCCGGACAGACCGTCAAGTGTGATGGGGCCGTTACTCCACGCGCGTTCGTTGGTCGTGAGCAGGCGAACTGTCGAGACATAAGGCGTCAAGTCGAGCGTTTCAGCGGCGAGCGTGCCCTGCAGCGTCTGCCGTCCGTCAGCGGCAAAGGTAAGGACGCCTTCAGCGCTATTGCCGTCGAGCTCAACATTGACACTCGACAGGCTGATGGTGCCTCCGAGTACGTTCGTCTTGGCCTTGATCGCGAAACGGCCGAAGCCGCCGCCAGGCGGCGGTTTCTGTCCGGTCCATATCAGGGCATTGCGCAATGACGGGGCATCGCCGGCAAGCGTGCCTTCCACTTTGAGGACGGGTTTAAGGCTGATTGCGCCTTCGAAGGCTGCCTTTACCGGTGCGCCCGTCACACGAAGCTTTATCCCGCTGCGGCTTCCGGCAAGTGCCGCAGGAAAATCGGCAAGCGTCACGCTCGCGTCAATCGGCGCGTCATGCCAGATAAAATGGCCAGTGGCTCCGAAGCTCTTGGAGATCGAAGGCCACGCGAGCGAGAACTCTACGCCATACAGCGTCTCTGTCAGTTTGCGCGCGTCGTCGTGTATCACGACTGTGCCGCTATCGATGCGCATTTCGGAAAATGCAGGGAGATGTTGTGTCGCGGCCTGGCTGCGCGTCAGTGCTTCGATCAGGCCGGACCAATTGGATTGGCCGTTCGGCTGCAACTCGATCGCAATGTTCGGATGGTCCAGCAACACGTCTGCAATTTCGACGCGGCCGACAAGAAGCGGAAAAAACCGCAGACGCGCAGTCAGCCGTTCGGCGGTCAGCGCGGGCTGCTTGCCATCGCCGAGTACCACATCGGCGAAGCTGACGCTGCCGGCTGGAAACAACGAGACGCTGGCTTTGCCCCGCAATACCGGCTCGAGTCCGGTTACGGCGCGAATCTCGGCCACGACCTGCTGACGCACTGTATCCGCAGAGATCAGATATCCGGCAGTCGAGAGTACGACCAGACCGCCCGCAACCACGGCAAGCAAGATAATTCCCAGGCGTTTCAAGCCAGTGGCGGCGGTCAAAGGGAGGGTTCCGGTTGTCTCGGCGTCAACGCCGGCGGACTATAGCATCGGGCCCGCTAACGCCAACTTGGCCGGGTTATGTGACCCTTTCAAGGCTGGCGCAGTTAAGTTTACCGCACAAATGGTGCCCTTAGCTCACGTGCGTCGGCGATTTCCGCGATCATCTTCTTGATGATCGCCTGGCCGAATGAATTGAAGTCCTTGGCTTCCAGCACGAAGTTACCCGGCCCACCGGTTACGTTATCTCGATAGTAGTTCGCCAGCCCTCCGGGCGGGTTGGTATGCTCTGGATTCCAGGGGAGCGGCGTTTCGCTCAGGATCACCAGGCCGTTGATCGTAATTCCGAGCGCCAACGCCTCGTCCCGGGCTTGCCCAACATCCCGGCCGGCATTGTTCGTGCCGTCACCGGAGACATCGATGGTGCGACGCTGGGCGGTAAACGGTGCGCTTGCAAATTGCGCAACAGCAGCATCGATGCCGCCGCTGATCGAGGTTCGATCGGCAAAGGAGCGGCGCGTCTCGAGCAGCCGGTCACCGAACGTTTGAGCGGCTTTCGGTCCATCGATCATCATCCAGTCGATCACGACCTTCTGGTTGCCGACTCCTGACCATTCCAGAAACAGAACGCCAACGCGGCCATTGCGGCCGGAACGGATTGCATCAAGCACGCGAGGATCGGTGAGCGCTGCGGCATAGCCGTCCCTCTGCAGCTGGAATTTCTTGCTGTCGATGCTCCGCGAAACGTCGGCCGCCAGCACCAGAAGAAGGTCGACGGGTTCGGCCGCGCGTGTACGCAAGGCGCCCGACGCAACGATCGCAAACGCCATTGCGATGGAGACGAAACGGAGCAGGCGGCTCATCAACAGAGCCTAACCTATTTGGGAATTAATGCGCCAGCACCCGTGAGGTCGGGAACGCAACTTCGACCAGCGTGCCGGCGTCGACATGGCTGGTGATACGGAAACGCGCGTGATTGGCCTCGACCAACGCCTTTGTGATCGGGAGGCCTAACCCGGTTCCGCTCGAATCCCAGCGCGCCGCGGTGGAAACCTGTTGAAACGGTTCAAGAGCGGTCTGCAGTTCCTTATCGCTCATTCCGGTGCCGGTGTCGCGGACGCGCAGGACGACTTCATGATCGTCCGTCAATGCGGTAGAAATTATCACCTGTCCGCCGGCGCCGGTAAATTTGATTGAGTTCGACAATAAATTGAGTGCTATCTGCCGCATCGATCGCGCATCAGCGATAATGTGCGGCAAGGTTGCCGGCAGTGAGGTGCGGATAATGACGCGCTCGCGGTTTGCCTGCTCCTGCATGATCGCGACGCATTGCTGCACCAGATCATTGAGATTTACGCTCAAAAAGGTGAGTTCAAGCTTTCCGGCCTCAATTTTCGAAAGGTCCAGAAGATCGCTGAGCAATGAGATCAAATGTCCGCCGGAGGCGTGGATATCCTTGAGGTATTGCCGATAACGATCATTGCCGACCGGCCCGAAGCGCTCGTCCATCATGACCTCGGAGAAGCCGATGATCGCGTTGAGCGGTGTGCGTATTTCGTGGCTGATCTTCGCGAGGAATTCAGATTTGGCGTTGGAGGCCTTCTCCGCCGCCCGCTTGGCGTTGGTGAGTTCCTCCTCGGTGCGCTTCCACGCGGTGACGTCGCGCAGTACGGCACAAAGCTTTTCGCCATCTTCAATACGGCCGATGGTGATGTACAGAGGAACAAGCCCGCCTTGACGCACTCGGCCAATCGCCTCGTAACCGGCGTTGAGCACTCCGGCTCCCGAGCCGTGCGTGAGCCGGTCGAGATGGTCGAGGACTGAGCGTTGGCTTTCCGGTGCGAGGAGATCGCTCATGGAAAGGTCGGGAAATTCGGCGGCCTCGTAGCCGAAAAGAGCTTGGGCGCTCCGGTTTGCCGACACGATGTGTCCGGCACGATCGAGTACCAGAACGCCGTCGGTGGCGGTATCAAGAATTGCCTTGAGCTCATGATTTTCACGGTGCACCGCCGCGTCGGCCGGCTTGTTGCCGGAGCTGACTTCGGAGCCGCCTTTGCTGTCGACTTGGGTGCCGATTTGGGTGTCGATCATCAGCACGAGAGCGTTTTCACTGTTCCAGATCGCGCTAAACAGCCGGCCTTCGACGGGCTTCTGTTTACCGTTGACGGTCGCAATGGTCAGCGATTTGGCACCGTTTCTGACCTCGTCGGAAGACGATCCGCCCATGCTTTCGATGAAAAGACTTTCAAGGCCGCCAGCCTCGTTCAGCGCGTCCAGCGTCGAATAGCCGGTCCAGTCGAGGAAGGCGCGGTTGGCGTAGAGCAAGCTGTTAAGCCGATAGACCAGAATTCCCACCGGCAACCGGTCGAGAATCGGGCGGCTTTCCTGCGCATCGCGGCCGGATCTTGGTTGCTCGCGTGCTTGCACCGAAGCAGGGGCGGGCGCCGCAGCACTAAAATCGTCCGGGACGGCGACATTGGTTTTGGCAGATGTCTTTTTAAGCCGCTCGCTAAGCTCGCGGGCCAGCTCCTGGAATGCGCTTCGCTCGCGCGGACTGAGGGTCGGCTCTGGCGGAGGCGACGGAAACGGCAAGACTTTGGATTCAGGTTCGTTAGCTGCTGCCGGCGACGCTGCCGGAGGTCTTCGGCGGTTCTGTATTTTCTCAATAGTTTCTAGATCGCGACATATGCCGAATCCGCGGAAGCCTTTGAACTCCCTTTCACGGTCGAACACCGGCAGGCCAGACATCTCTATCGCCAGGCGCTCGTCGGTACCATCAACCGGCCAGGACACGACGATCCCGCTAAAGGTCTCGCGCGCCGTGAGTGCATTCGCAATTTGACCCAGCGGGTCAAGATTTAACGATTGCGCAATCTCGATCCAGCTGCGGCAAAGCACGGCAGCTGTCGTCGGTCCGAGCAGGTCGACGACGTCCTGGCTTGCGAGCGTAAGGCGGGTTTGAGCATCGGTTTGCCAAACAAAGCGAAACGGCAGCTGGCGTTGCGGCACGTCCAATTTCGCAGGCTTTGGCGCTGTTGGCGTTGAAGTTGCCGAGACGGGCTCGTGCTTGTCAGCGCTTTTCCGCGCAGAGCGATTCGAAGCGGTTCGACGCACAAATGCGACGAACAGGACGAAGGTCGACCCTGCACCAAGCTTGAGCAGGTTGATATGCCCGGCTTTGCTCTCGCCTTCGGCCGCACCGTTAAGGGTCGCTTCGCGTGCAAGTTTTTCGGCGCCCAGCGCGACGAGATCGCGCCGTTCGCCAAACCGCTCACGCGCGGCAGGTTTTGCTTCGATCAGCTCACCGTCGGCGGTGAAGATCGCGGCCGGCAGTTGCACATCATCGAGCAGGCGACGCGCACGCTCAGGAAGAGCAATATCCCCCCCGGAGCGTTCGGTCGATTGCAAGAATATTGCCGAGCTGTTGTCAGCAAGCGTGATGCGCGAGCACAGGCAGATCAGAGTGCCCCCGATGCCGGTTCCAAAGCCACGCAGCCGCTCGAGCCGCGGCGCGCCTCCTTGCGGCAAGGTTCTGGCGAGCCGCGCGACTTGCGCTGCAGCCGCGTGCTGGGAATCGAATCGTCGTGTGGTGATTGCGCCCGGTGAAGCCGCGTTAAAAATTGCAGCGCCTGTCGGGTTTGCCCAAAGAATGCGATCGGCCTCCGCGCTCCAAAGCCAAACCGGCACCGGATTCAGGGCGTGCGCCGCGAACCGCGGATCTTGCAGATATGCAAACTGAACTTCGGATTCCGTCATCGCGGTGTCGCAGGAAATAGGGCTAATAAAGCCTTAATAGGGCTGCCTGCCGGCGGCGTCCACGACGCGGGGGCAATCATCTAACAGCAAGCGGCAATATCGTTAATGCAACCGGTTCCATCGCTGGCGCGTGCGATATCGCGACCTAGATAGGGTTAAGGCCGCCGGCGGACGGTGGTTGATATGCAAGAGGAGGACGCAGTCATGGCGAAAGAGAGCAGCGCGCGGTTCGAAATACCGTCGGATATGCGCGCCCTGGCGGAAAAAAGCGTTGAACAGGCCAAACAGGCTTTCGATATTTTTATTTCAGCAGCGCAACACGCGGTCAGCACTGCGGAAAATCAGGCAGCAAATGCGCAAGCCGGCGCAAAGGAGGTCGGCGAACTCGCAATGGGTTTTGCCGAGCGCAACATCGCCTCCACATTCGATTTTGCGCAGAAGCTGCTGCAAGCCAAAGAGCCGAAGGACGTGCTGGTGCTGCACGCCGACTATGTAAACAGCCAGATTTCGACGCTCACTGACCAGGCCAAGGAACTGAGCAAAACTGCGACGAAAATGACTGGCCAAGGTACGCCACACTGAAGTCGCTGTCGGGAGTCGGGATTGTCGCGCCGCGGTGCTGCCCGGCGCGGGGGCAGCTATGACGTTTTGTGCAGTGCAATATTTTTTATTGCAATGCATCAAAACCGGGGGTATAAGCGTTACCAATTCAATTATCTGCCACGGCGAACTTTCAAGCATCCGATGGCAGAACTCGAAGCAGCGTAGGCCGGTCGGTGAGGGCGGACGGCTTGATCGCGGGATGATGCCCTCGCAAATCAAGGATGACTGTCATGGCCGATAACAGCGTTTCCCCCACTCCCACACAAAAAGGCAAGCCGAAGCCGGTCGCCATGAGCGCGCCGGCTTTAGACATGCCGAAGTTCGAAATGCCCAAGTTCGATATGCCGAAATTTGAGGTCCCGGTCGCTTTCCGCGAGTTTGCCGAGAAGGGCATCGCGCAGGCGAAGGAGAATTACGAGAAGGTCAAAACCGCGGCTGAGCAGGCGACCGATGTGTTCGAAGACACTTGTTCGACGGCCTCAAAAGGTTGTGCGAGCTACGGTGTCAAGCTGATTGAGACCGCTCGGGCAAACAGCGACGCCACCTTCGATCTGATGAACGAGCTGCTGAGCGCCAAGTCTTATTCCGAGGTCGTCGAGCTTTCGAGTGCTTATTTACGCAAGCAATTCGACGCAATGATCGTGCAAGCCAAGGAACTCTCAGAGCACGCGCAGAAAGTGGCAACCGAAACTGCCGAGCCGATCAAGGAAAGCCTCAGCAGCACCTTCAGCAAAGCAGCCTAACGCCGGCCGCTTCTCACATTAGCCGCCCGCTCCGTGAGCAGGGCGTTTAGAGCCCGGACCGCAATGTCCGGGCTTTTGTTTAGATCAGGGACCGAACGGGCGGCGAACGGGCCGCTTGCCAAAAAGCCAGGCGGCACCTAGGTTCCGCCCGCTTGGATCGCGCATTAACGAAGCCGATCGCACATGCAGGCGTAGCTCAGTTGGTTAGAGCGCTGGTCTGTGGAACCAGAGGTCGGTGGTTCAAGTCCACCCGCCTGTACCAAATCCATTCTCGCCATTGCCAAATGAAACCGCCGGCGAAGGAGTCGCCGGCGGTTCATTGTGGTTGTCGATTTTGCGCTTAACGTGCCGTGAACCGACCGTTGTTGCGCGGATTAGTCGGGATGTTGCGCGGCGGGTACGGACGCGGTCCGCCTTGCGGCCCGCTGAAGATCCAGTCGAAGAAATTCGAGCCGCCGCCGTAACTGTAGCTGCCGCCACCACCATACATGCCCGCCGGCATACGCACGGGCTTGGAAGACGTATTGGGCGCCCGTTCAATCGCGATGTCCGCCACCTTGCGCTCGTTACTCTTGAGGATCGCGATCATCTTGGCGTCGCGGCCGTATACGTCATCGCGCAGCTGCAACTTGCCGTTCTCGTCCACGAAGGCGGTTTGATAGGTCAGGTGTACCGGGATGAACTTGGGGAAGTTGATGTTGATCTCGCTGCCCCCGAACATGTGCTCGAGCTTCGCCTCGGTGTAGTGCTCGTTCGGCAGTACGAGCGACAGCAGTTTCTCGCCGTATGTGAGCGGGTTTTGCACGCGCATGCAGCCATGGCTGAAGGCCCGCTTGTCCTTGGCGAACAAGTATTTGTCCGGCGTATCGTGCTGGTACACCAGGAACTTGTTCGGGAAGTTGAAGCGGATGCGGCCAAGCGCATTGCCGGCGCCAGGCGGCTGCGAAATGTGGACGGTTCCGTCCGCGTCCTGCGTCAGCTTGAGACCGATGCGATCGAGCGCCTGCGGATCTTCCTGCAGTGCAGGGAGGTATTCCTTCTCGATAATCGACGGCGGAACATTCCATGTCGGATTGACGGTGATGAATTTCATCTCCGCGCTGACCATGGGTGTCGCCAGTCCCGGCTTGCCGACCACGATCTTTGTTTTCCAGTAGACCTTGCCCTCATCGTAAAGCGACAAGGTGTAATCCGGTACGTTGACCACAACGTGCGGGTCGCCGAGATTGCGCGGCACCCAGCGCCAACGTTCCATATTGACGATGATGGTGTCGATCGGATCGGACGAGGCGCGGCGCGCTTCCTTACGCTCGCCGTTGAGCGCGCGCACAGTGTTGGGTCCGAGATTGCCGTCAACGCCGATGTCGTTTTCCGTCTGGAACGTCTTCACTGCATCGCGCACCGCGTCGTCATAGAGCTGATTGTCTTTGTCGCCCACGATGTCGAGGCGCTTGCGCAGCGCGACAACGCGTACATCTTTCATTCCGGGACGAAGAATCTTGCCTTCAGCGACATGCGCGCGCGGCTGCTCGGTCTTCTCCTCAGTTTTCGTGTCTGGGGCGGCCGGCCCCTTGCGCAGTTCTGCGAGCTTGGCCCTCAGCGCTTTGAATTCTGCGAGCGGCGGATTGAATCCGTCGAGCACGTTGCCGGCATCCTTGCTGTCGGCAAGCTTTGCCAATACGTCCGCCGGCTCCGGCGCGATCAGATCATACTGGATGTCCGCACCGACCCGGGTGTAGTTGATGCGGCCGATCTGTGCATGACGCGCGAACGTCAGTGCAGCGGCGGTGAGTTTGAGTTCGGCTTCGGCGAGCGCATCGGGGTTTGTTGCCGACTTGAAATCGGGTGTCGGGTAGTCCGCCGGGTCGAGGCCAACAGCGTCAGCTTGGGCGAGATAAGCAATCGCTGCCTTGGCGCGTTCATTGCCGGCGTCGTTGGTCACCCACAGCGGCGCGTAGTTGTGGGCGCTGTAATAAGCCTCGATGCCAGCGCGGTCAGCCTTTCGGCTGACGAAGCGTTCAAATTGTCTGCCAGCGATCAATTCGCGCACCTTATCGGCAACCGGATTGCCGGTCGTTGCAGGCGCAGCGTTGGTCGTTGCCGTCTTGGGCGGTTCGGTGGTGGGAGCAGCGGCGTTTTGTTTGGGCTCATCCTTGACGATCGAAGCCGGTGCAGCCTGCTTCGCCGGCGCATCAATGTCCTTCGCCGTCAGGGGCGGGGGAAGCGTCGTATCAGGGACCGGCACCGAGGCTGCGGCCGGTTTTTCGGTTTGCTGCGCCATTCCGGCATGGCTGGCCAGGGCCAGCACCAGCGCGAGGGCTGTCGATGCCAATAGGCGTTCAAATCGAGCACTTTTCACCACATTATCTCCCAAAACTGTCAGGGGCAGGCGGCCCCTTATATGTCCAAGCCATTCTATCTGATAGTGGATATCCAGTTACGTTTTTCCCAACAGCTCGCCCAGAACAGACCTCGACTGTGGCTATTTTGCATGCCCGCCCAAGTCGCGCGTTTCATTGCTCATTCAGGCCAATTTGCGCGCAGAAGCCTAAGGCAACGGGCCTGCAGACGCGTGGTTCCAATGCGTTTTTCACCGGTTATACCCATGACTTTTGCGTGAGGCAGGGTTGCAGCCGTCCAAACTAGAGCGGCGGCATGACAAAGACGTGATGCCCGCTTCGCTGACGGGGCGAATCAGCCCCTTGCAGCGTTTTCGCATCGCGCTACTCTTGGTAGCGAACCGCACGGCAAAAAGACGCGGTCGAAAGGAAACGCCATGGCTTGGACGACACCTACACTCGTCGAGATTTGCATCGGACTCGAAATCAACGGCTATTTGCCGGCCGAGTTCTAAACTTCTGATTTTTTTTATCCGACCCCTCTAGATGGGGCGCCTCACCGCCATCGTGCTCGGTTCCGCGGGCGGGGGTTCCTTTCCGCAATGGAATTGCCGCTGCCCCGTCTGCCGATTGGCCTGGGACGGCGATCCGCGCGTCAAGCCTCGCACACAAGCTGCGATTGCTGTGTCTGCAGACTACGTGCGCTGGACTCTCATAAACGCGTCGCCCGATCTTGCCGCCCAAATCCGGGCGACACCGATACTACACCCGGCTGATGCGTTGCGCGGCAGCCCCATCGATGCCGTGGTGCTGACCGGTGCCGAGATCGACCAGATCGCCGGCCTGTTGTCATTGCGCGAAAGTACGCCGTTTGCACTTTACGCCACGCCGGCGAGCCACGCCGCGGTCGCAGCCAACGCCGCGTTCGGAGCGATGAGTTTAATGGCGCGCCACGCGATCAATCCGGGCGAGCGGTTTATGCTGGCAGGCGGCATAGAGGCGACCTTATTTATGGTACCCGGAAAACTCCCGCTTTATCTCGAAGGCGACACGCCAGAACTGGATGTCGAAAGTGCAGCCAATGTCGGTATCGAACTGCAGCGAGAGGGTGCACGACTCGTGTTTGTGCCAGGCGCTGCGGCAGTGACCGAAGCGATGCTCGAGCGTTTCGCGCGCGCCGATGCCGTGCTGTTTGACGGCACTCTGTTCACCGATGACGAGATGATCCGGCTCCGCGTCGGCCATAAGACTGGCCGTCGCATGGGCCATATGCCAATCGACGGGGAAGGCGGTTCTCTGCGCGCCTTGGACGGTCTGTCGGCGCGGCGTATCTTTATCCATATCAACAACACCAATCCGGTTCTGATCGACGGTTCGGCCGAACGTCGCAAAGTCGAAAGTGCCGGTTGGCAAGTCGCCGAAGACGGTATGGAGATCGCGTTGTGAAGTTGCTCTCATCTGAGGAGCTGGAGGCCGCGCTGCGCGATATCGGCGCTAGGCGCTATCACCGCCTGCATCCGTTTCACACACTCCTGCACGGTGGAAAATGCACAAAGGGGCAAGTGCAGGCGTGGGCGCTCAACCGTTACTATTATCAGGCGATGATCCCGCTCAAGGATGCCAGTCTGATTGCGCGCTGCGATGATCCCGCCGTGCGCAGGGAGTGGCGCTCGCGTCTGGTCGACCACGACGGCGAGCGCGAGGGCGATGGAGGAATTGCGCATTGGCTCAAGCTCACCGATGGACTTGGCCTCGAGCGCGACTATGTGACGTCGCTGCGCGGCCAGTTGCCGGGCACGCGATACGCTGTTGAGGCCTATGTGCGCTTCGTGCGCGAAAAGACTTTACTGGAAGCGATTGCATCTTCGCTTACCGAGATGTTTTCGCCGGTCATCATCAGCGAGCGTATGGCGGGGATGCTTGCAAGCTACGACTTTGTTACCCGCGAGACGCTGAGCTACTTCGACAAACGTCCCCCGCAGGCCCAACGAGACGCCGAATTCGCGCTTAATTACGTCAAACGAAACGCCAAAACACCCGAGCAGCAGCAGGCCGTATTGGCTGCGCTCGAATTCAAGTGCGGCGTATTGTGGGCTATGCTGGACGCGCTTTCGCACGCTTATGTCGCGCCAAAACACTTGCCGCCGGGCGCATTCGTGCCGGAGGATCAGTGATGGGCCAGCCGGCTGCGCGAATTTCCGACGATGCCCGCCCGCGTTTGCCACGCGGAGTTCGCTTGACTCACAACGAGGCGCAAGGTGGCTGGGTTCTGCTCGCGCCGGAGCGCGTTTTCAAGGCGGATGCAATCACCGCCGAGATCTTGAAGCGTTGCGACGGTGAGGCAACGCTTGGAACGATCGTCGACGACCTTGCGAAAACATTCGCAGCGCCACGCGAACGTATTCATAATGATGTGGTGAAACTGTTGGGCATGCTCGCCGATAAGAAGTTACTGGAGCTTTAGTGTGACCGCGTTGGATTCGATGCCTGCGCCGCTCGGTCTGCTCGCCGAATTGACGCATCGTTGTCCGCTCGGCTGTCCCTATTGCTCGAATCCGCTAGCGCTCGACAATCGTGATGACGAACTCGAGACGGCGACTTGGGCGCGCGTATTCCGCGAAGCTGCCTCGATGGGCGTGTTGCAGGTCCATCTTTCCGGAGGTGAGCCCGCGGCCCGACGCGACCTGCCCGAACTCGTCAAGGCCGCGCGGGACGCGGGGCTCTACAGCAACCTCATTACGTCTGCTGTTGGACTAACTGCAAAGACTCTCGGTATACTTGCAGAAGCAGGCCTCGATCACGTCCAGATTTCCATTCAGGACAGCGATGAGGCATCCGCAGATCACATCGCCGGCTACAAGGGCGCTTCCGACCGCAAACGAGCTTTGGCGGGCGACGTCGTCCGTCTCGGCTTGCCGCTGACCGTCAACATGGTCGTACATCGCGCCAATATTGGACGCATCGACCAAATGGTTGAATTAGCGCTGTCACTAGGTGCCCGCCGCGTGGAAATCGCCCACGTGCAGTACTACGGATGGGCGATGAAGAATCGCGCTGCGCTTATGCCGACGCAGGGACAAGTGGACGAGGCGGTACGCCAGGTTGAGATGCTGCGCGCCAGGCACTATGGCCAGATCGTTATCGATGCGGTCGTACCCGATTACTATGCACGTTTTCCAAAGCCCTGCGTCGGTGGCTGGGGCCGCCGTTCGCTCAACGTCACCCCGGCGGGCAAGGTACTTCCCTGCCACGCGGCGGAAGTTATCCCCGGACTGGAATTTTGGAACGTGCGCGAACATTCGCTCGCCGAAATCTGGCGCGCCTCGCCGGCGTTTTCAGCATTTCGCGGCATCGGCTGGATGGAGGAGCCTTGCAAGTCCTGTTCCCGCCGCGAACAGGATTTCGGCGGTTGCCGCTGCCAGGCATTCCTGATTACGGGCAATGCCCGCACGGCCGATCCGGTTTGCCATCTCTCGCCACACCACGCCCTTGTCGAACAACTTGCGGCACAGCGTGAAGACGCTGCCTACAGTTATCGAAGTTCCTGATCACACCAAATTGCCGACTTCCCGATTGCAACGAAGGGGCGAAAAGGTGGAGACTTAGGGCGAAGGGGGCGCGCTCCGGGGCCGTTCTCGATGGGCCACGTGAGTCAAGCGCCTTCTCACCAGGGAGGACTTCGATGATTCCGTGTGTCGCGGCTCAACGTTCCATGCTGCTTGCCGGCACGATCGCTGGCATTTTATTTGCCGTACCGGCTTTCGCACAACAACCTGCGCCGTCCGCGCCACCGGCTGCTGCGGCACCTGCAGCTCCGCCGCCGGCCGCAGCAATGCCCGCTGCTGCAC
>JBATYN010000070.1:0-15080 GCA_049674125.1 Pseudolabrys sp.
TGAGAATGCTGATTAAAATGCTCATGCTCGCCCCCTTGTAGAGCCGCGGCCGCGGCGGGTTCCACGCCTACAAGTTCCATCATGGCAGAAAGTTCCACCACCGGGCCGGTGAGTAACTGTCTCAAAAGATAGTTCCCTCAGGGGGAACCGGAGGGATCCGCGGGAACTTGGTGTTGTGTCCAGCAAGGCAGTCGAGCCGCTGGCCAAGTCATGTACGCAGCGCATCGTTCAGATCGCCACTCAATGAGGGAATAGGACATGTTGAAATTCATTACGCTTACGGCCGTTTCTGCGTTAGCGCTGGCGGTTACGGCTTCATCGCAACCTGCATTTGCGGGCGGCAATGGCGGTGCTATCGCCGCCGGTGTCGTTGGCGGTCTCGCCGTTGGCGCAATCATCGGCTCACAGGCCAATCGCGGTTATTACGGCGGCCCGGGCTACTATGAGTCCGGCTATCAACCCGTCTACGGCGGCTGCCACACCGAGCGGCAGCAATTCGAAGACGCTTACGGAAACATCCGCGTAAGACGCGTTCGCGTTTGCGACTGATCGTCTTTAGAGCTTTCTTCAAACGTCAACCCCGCCGGAAACGGCGGGGTTTTTTATAATGCCACGACGCGGTTTTCGGATTACCGCGACGGGATTTGGATCAGATCGTTAAGCTGCACCTTCGTCAGCTCGGTCGGGGTAAACTTCAAGGCGACAGCATCCTTCACGATCGTGTCGAGCCCGACGATTTTATCCGGCTCGACCGCTGCACGCGGAAAAAAATCGTCGCGCGTGCGTTTGGCTTTCGCTTCGGTGATCTTCAGCCAGTCTGCATAGACCTTTAATGCATTCGGGTCGGTGTACATATAATTGACCGTCTCGCGGTACGCCTTCATGTAGCGGTCAACCACATCTTTGTGGGACTTCAGATAATTTTCATTGACGATGTTGAGGCGCACCGTCTGCCCTTTGAAAGCATCTGCGTCATTGCCGGTCGCAATAATGCGAATTTGCTTCTGATCGAGCTGATCGAGACCGAACGGCGGCGCCGCCCAGCCCACATCGATCTGTCCCGACATGACCGCCGTCAGGTTGGCGGCCGGCCCGCCCATCGCGGTCGGCTTCGCCTTGAGCTGGTACTGCTTCATGAAGGCGGTGACGATGCCGTGGGTCGAGGAGCCATTGGTCGAATAAGCGAGGATCTTGTCGTCGGTATCTTTCAATGACTTGATCGGCGAATCCGCCTTCACATACCAATAAAGATCATTGGCACCGGTGGTTTCCGCACCGATGACGCGGACCGGCGCGCCTTTGGAATAGGCGCTGAGGACACCCATCACGCCCGCGGCGATGCCCAAGTCGACGCTGCCGGAGATCACTGCCTGCTGCGTCTCGCCGGCGCCGTTGGTGTAGACGATATCCAGTTCAAGGCCGTGCTTCTTGAAGATGCCAGCAAGCTGACCGACCTCCGAGACTGACGTGTCCCAGTTTCCGCGCTGGCCGATTGCGAGCTTGATCTTGTCCTGCGCCGAGGCTGCGGACCCTGCCGCCATCACCGCCAATGCAGCGAGTGCGCAAGCGAGCGTGTTTTTCCTCATCGTATCCTCCCCTGGGATTTTTTCTGTTATTTCGCGGCTTGTGGTTGTTTGACGCGTTCGAGCGGCGCCTCGCTGCCGCCGCCGAGGCTTCTCCAGTTCGTGGTTTTCGGCACGACGCCCTCATACGAACTAATGGTCGCGTGCATGATATGCGGCTCGGTCGTGCCAATCGCCGGCCCGCCATTTTCGACATGACGCGCGGCCTCGACCATCAGGCGCCGGAACGCAACCACCGCGACGTCGCTGGCGCCGACCCGTTCTTTGGAGCGATCGCTGATCGGGCCCATCCCCTCCCACATCGCGATGTCTTGGTTCGGGATGCCGCCAATGCCGGTGAAATTTCCCTGCTTCATTGCGGCACGATCTTGACGATAGAGATTGCCGCGATTTCGGACGCCGTCGAAATTCCGATCGACGTCGACACCCCACTCGAGCACGTTGAATTTGCGCCAGGCGGCGGCGTCAATTCCCGGCTTATCAGTGCCATTCCAGGCGATGAAGTAGAAGATGGTGTTGTGATCATCTTCCGGCGTGAGCAGCGTGGCGACATTGTGCACATTATTCGGCGGAATGAGCGCCGTGAACGGCGCGATATAGACCGTCGTGCGAATGTAGTCGTGCGTCGCTTCATTCATGATGGGGCGGCGGATCGCGGCATAGCGGAAACCGTAACTGGTGCGCTCGATCTGGAAGCGCGGCGCCTTGTCGGTCGACGGACGCAGCCAATTTGCTTCTGTCGCCTTGGCGCCGTCGACCTGGGCCGGCACCATGTCGGACGAATGCAGGCTGGATGAATGGGCCGAGTCAATTTGCCCTTCCAGAATCTGCGCCCAGTTGCAGCGGACCCGCACTTTGGTGGCGCTGACGCGCGCATCCAGCGTTGGTGCGAATGCCGGCGCTTCGAATTCGCGCATCTCCTCCGGCGGTCCCATATAGGTCCACACGAAACCGCCAGCCTCGCGCGCCGGATAGGCTTTGTGTTTCACACGATCCGGGATGAGGCTGTGCTCGGGCTCGGACGCCATTTCCACGACGTTGCCTTCAACATCGAACTTCCAGCCGTGATAAAGACAACGCAGGCCGCACTCCTCGTTGCGCGCAAACACCAGCGAGGCGCGCCGGTGCGAGCAGTATTCGTCGAGCACGCCGATGCGGCCTTTGCTGTCGCGGAACACCACGAGATCTTCACCGAGCAGGCGCACCTTCACCGGCGCGCCGTCGGGCTCAGCCACTTCCTCGGACAGGCAGGCGGCAATCCAGTGGCGGCGCATAATCCGGCCCATCGGCGCATCGCCCTCGACGCGGCACAGCAGATCGTTTTCCTCTGGAGTCATCATGGCGGCATCTCCCTCCGCGGGCGCTGCGTTGCAGATTTCTCTCGCGCACCCTTTCTTAGATATCTAAGATAAGACTAGAGAATGCGTACGATCTTGTCGAGGTAGACCAGCCCCGTGAGCCAGCCAAGCGAACGCAAACTCCGTCTTGGGGTGGCCGGCCTCGGCCGCGCATTTACCGTGATGTTGCCGACCTTTACCGGCGATGCCCGGATCGCACTGGTGGCTGCTGCGGATGTGCGTGCACAGGCGCGGCAGCGCTTTGCCGCAGACTTCAACGCC
Organism: Pseudolabrys sp.; assembly: GCA_049674125.1. Taxonomy (GTDB): domain Bacteria; phylum Pseudomonadota; class Alphaproteobacteria; order Rhizobiales; family Xanthobacteraceae; genus Pseudolabrys. The sequence goes on from JBATYN010000070.1 coordinate 3,203, forward strand.
AAAAGTTACGAGACGGTCGAGGAACTGTCCGCAGACCCCACTGTTGATGCGGTCTATGTGGCAACGCCGCACCAGTTTCACGCAAACCACGCCGCCCTCGCGGCACGGAATGGCAAACATCTGCTCATCGAAAAACCGATGGCGCTTACGCTCGACGAATGCGCCGCCATCATCGACGCGGCGCGGAATGCCGGCGTCCATATTGTTGTCGGGCACAGTCATTCGTTCGACGCTCCGGTCCGGCGTCTGCGGGCTTTGATCGAGAGCGGCGAATTCGGCGACGTGCGGATGATCAATGCCATCGACTACACCGACTACCTCTATCGGCCGCGCCGGCTGGAAGAACTCGACACAGCGAAAGGCGGCGGCGCGGTGTTCAATCAAGCGGCGCACCAGGTCGATATTGTGCGGCTGATTGGCGGCGGGCGGGTTACGAGCGTGCGCGCGGCGACGGGCGCGTGGGATCCGGCGCGGCCAACGGAAGGTGCATACGCGGCGCTCCTCACGCTTGCGAATGGTGCATTCGCTTCGCTCACCTACAGCGGCTACGGCCACTTCGACTCGGACGAGTTTGAAGGCTGGATCGGCGAGATGGGGCAGCGCAAAAAACCGTATGCCGGTGCACCGCGACAGCGCTTTGCCAGCGCGCAGGAAGAGACCGCATTCAAGAACGCGCACAACTATGGCGGCCCCGACTATCGCGTCCCCGGAACGCAGGCGGTCGCGCACCAGCATTTCGGTACGCTGCTTGTGAGCTGCGAGCGCGCCGATCTGCGCGCGCTGCCGAACGGCGTCATGATCTACCAGAACGGCGCGGCGCGGCTCGAAGCATTGGCGCCGCCTGCGGTGCCGCGTGGCGAGGTCACCGATGAGCTGTATCGCGCAATCGTCAACGGGGAGACACCGCTGCACGATGGTGCCTGGGCGATGGCAACGCTTGAGGTGGTGCTGGGAATCCTGCACGCCGCGCGCGATGGCAGCGACGTGAAGCTTCGCCATCAAGTCGGTATCCCATGAAACGCGAAGCGGCCAGCACACAGACAATTTTGCGCCACTGGCGCGAGGCCGTGCCTGACGACCGGCTCGCGCATCTGGTGAAGGACGCAACGCGCGCTTTGGTGCGTGCATTGCAAATGCGGCTGGCCGAGCACGCCGTCTCGTTCGGTCACTGGACGTTCCTGCGCATTTTGTGGGAAGGCGACGGCCTGACGCAACGGGAGTTGAGCGAGCAGGCCGGCGTCATGGAACCGACCACATTCTCCGCACTCAAGGCGATGGAACGGATCGGCTATGTTCGCCGGCGCAGGCGCGGCGGCGACCTGAAGAAGGTCTATGTTTTTCTAACGCCGAAGGGCCGCCAGCTGCGGGACAAGCTGGTGCCGTTCGCCGAAGACGTCAACCGTATCGCTGTGCGCAGCTTGCGCTCTGGCCACATTGGAACAACCCGCACGGTGTTGCTGGCGATCATCGAAAATCTCGCGCGCGATGAGCAGGCCGCCGACATGCGTATGCCCTCCACCCGCGAATTGGGCCGACGGAAGGCAGGCGGACGGAAACGCAAATTGCGTAACCGTGTGCGGTAGGCCGGGCGCGTCTGCCTTCGCCCGTTCCTCAGCGCACGACCCCGTCGCTGACACGGGCACCGGGGACCACGATCGTGACAGGGTTGCATTTCTTCTCGGCGGAGGTCCGGCGCAGCTCGTTCATTTCACCGCGGAGCTGGAGAAATTCCGGACGATAGGCCATCGTGCTCATGAATTGGCCGCTCGAACTCGTACTCGCCTTGGCGGTCAACTCTTCCAGGACGCGCTGCCGAGCGGCATTGGCCTGCATTTGCGCAGCCATCTCCCGGCAGCTGTAAAGAACGTATTTGTCCGGTTCGACCAGGAAGCGGGCCGTGGTGTCTTCCGACGCACATCCGCCCAGCGCCGCAACTGTGAATGCGGCGATCAGAAACCGGGATGCTTCGCGGCCAGTCATCGCCTAATACCTATCGCATGATTCTGGCATTGCAGTGGTACGATCGCCGCCACCGGTCACGCTCTGACAGAGGTCTGCCGAAGAGCCCGGCTTAGTTCAGCAGCAATCGCGACCGCCGATGGCGTATCGGAATGCACGCAGACCGTCGTCGCTTTGACAGGGATGTCGCGGCCGGCTGTTGTTGTGACAACGCGATCTCGCATCGCCCGCAACACGCGCGCGGCCGCCTTGGCGGGATCCACGGCATCGTGGACACGGCTGAGGATCAGATTGCCGTCGCCGTCGTATTCGAGATCGGCGTAAAATTCCGGAACGAGCTCGACGCCCTTGTTTTTGTAAGCCGTTTCGTGCGCCGTAAACGCCATCCCGAGAATGGGTACGCCGAATGGAAGCACGGCATCGGCGATTGCGGCTGCGATCGTGTCGTCACGCGCCGCCATGCCGTAGAGCGCGCCATGCGGCTTGACGTGGTTGAGCGGAACGCCTTCGGCATCAAGAAATGCTTTGAGTGCGCCCACCTGATACGTCACGATATCGGTGACTTCCGCAGGCGAGATGACCATCGCCCGCCGGCCAAATCCCTGAAGGTCCGGTAGCGACGGGTGGGCACCGACTTTGATGGAATGCTGTTTTGCAAGCCGCACCGTTGCGCGCGTCGTTGTTGGGTCGGAGGCATGGAAACCGCATGCAATATTGGCGAGGTCGATGTGCGGCATCATCGCCGCATCGTCGCCAAGCCGGTACAGGCCGAAGCCCTCGCCCATGTCGCAGTTGATCGTCAGACGCATGTGCGGGCCTGTTTTCTGCGGAATGTTTGCTTGCTGCCTGAAAATCGGCTTTTGCCGAATGTACTAAGCCTTTGAATTATTGGTGCGGACGCCGGGACTCGAACCCGGACGGGAAATCTCCCAAGGGATTTTAAGTCCCTTGCGTCTACCATTCCGCCACGTCCGCGTGGCTTGCTCACCGCGCCGGCGCGCGGCGGTGAGCCCACGCGGCGGCGTATCAAGCTATTCCGATAACACGTGCCCCCAGGCCGACTGCCAGTCTTTGCCGCCGGCATCGGTCACCTTGCCGTCCTTTTCGAAAAACTTGTTGGGCACTTGGAACATCGCGATCATGGTGCCGCCTTTCGGGCACCAGGCTTCATGCCGGCTGCCGGCGGGGCGCCAGACGAATTCTCCCGGGCCAACTTCGAGGCCCTTGTCCGGACCTTCCTTGTCCACCAGCGAGCCTTCAAGCACGTAAGTCTGTTCAATCAACACATGTTCGTGGTCCGGCAAGCTCGCGCCCAGCTCCATCTTGATCAGCACGGTGGCAAGGCCGCTCTTGAGATCGAACAACAGTGTCTTCGTCTGACATCCGGGAAACCGCATCTTGTCCCACGGCATCTCCTGCGGGCGCACGTGACGCGAGCGTTTGTCGTCAACCGGCCTGGCGTTCTGGGTATTCGGCTTGACGTTCATGGGTCTCCTCCCCTGCGAGGCATTATTTGACCGCAACAATACACCGAAAGCGGGTCAGTTGCTCAATTTGATATTGGCCTGCTCCACAATCTTCCCGAATTTCGTGCGTTCAGAGTCAACAAATGCTTTGAACTCCGCGACCTTCATCGGCTTCGGCACGATGCCCTGCGGCAGCATCTTGTCCGCAATCGCGGGGTCCTTGAGCGCGGTATTCACGATGCCATTGAGGCGTTCAACGATCTCGGACGGCGTGCCCGCGGTGCCGAACATCGCGAACCAGTTGAGCAGCTCGTAACCCGCAAGGCCGGGCGCACCTTCGCTCAGTGGCGCAACATCGGGCAGCTGCGGCATACGTTCGCGCGAGGTGACCGCGACGGCGCGCAGGTTGCCCGCCTGGATCATCGGCAATGCCGCCGCGAGGCTTGAGAAACTCATCGTCACGGCGCCTGTTGCAACATCCGTCACCGCAGGCGCCGAGCCGCGATACGGCACATGGAGCACCTGGATTCCCGCCATGGTGTTCATCAATTCACCAGCCAGCTGCTGCGGATTGCCGATGCCCGACGACGAGAACGACAGCTTGCCGGGGTTCGACTTGGCGTAGTCGATCAACTCTTTCGGATTGTGGACCGGCGTGGCCGCGGCAACGACAACCACGCACGGGACGATGCCGATCAGCGCGATCGGCACCAGCTCTTTCGCCGGATCGTACGACATCCGCTCCTTGAACAGGAAATGATTGATCGCAACTTCGCCCGATGCGCAGGCCAGCAGGGTGTAGCCATCGGGCTGTGCTTTGGCGACAGCGCCGGTCGCCAGCATCGCGCTCGCGCCCGTGCGATTCTCAATGATGACGGGTTGGCCCAGCGCCGACTTCATCGGCTCCTGCAGTAACCGCGCGACGATATCGACACCGCCGCCAGCCGCGTAACCGACGAGAAGGTGGATCGGCTGGCTCGCGTAATTTGCCTGCGCGCCCGCCTTGGGCACTCCGGCGGCAACGGCCGCAGCACCCGCGAGAAGATGGCGTCGTGTCAGCATTGGGCGTCCTCCAAACCTTTTTGTCATTCTTTCACGTGAGTTTTAGTCCCCGCCTTCGCGGATCGGCGGCTGGAACGCAAGGCCGGTGTCCCAAGGAAAATAGATCCAGGTATCCTGCGAAACCTCGGTGACAAATGTGTCGACCAGCGGCCGGCCCATCGGTTTTGCGTAGACGGTCGCAAAATGCGCAGCCGGCAGCAGATCGCGCACCACGCGCGCGGTTTGACCCGTGTCGACCAGATCGTCGACGATCAGAACGCGCTTGCCCTGCGAATGCAGCGCCGCAACCTCTGGTGCAATGCCTTTGAGCACGGTGAGTTCGCCCTGGCTCTTGTAGTCGCGGTAACTCACAACGCATACGGTTTCGATCATCCGCACGTTCAATTCGCGCGCAACGATGGCCGCGGGCACAAGACCGCCACGCGTGATGCAGACAATGGCTTCGAATGGCCCGGCCTCGTGCAAACGCCACGCTAGCGCGCGCGAGTCACGGTGAAACTGGTCCCAGGAAACGGGAAATATTTTTTCCGGACTGGGCGCTACGGCAGGGATTGAATTGGCCATTGACGTCTCTCAGGCCGTAAGCTGCGCTTTGATTTTTTGCAGCATGCCCTCAACTTCGGCCTTCACCACTGCAAGCTTTGCTGCGTCGCGCGAGCGCACGACGATGTTCGTGTTCGGCCCGTGCTTGTCGTCGATGAACGGGTAGCTGCCGATGATTGCGTCGGGGTGCGCCTTGGCGATGGCCCCGAGTTCGGTTCCAACGTCGCCTTCCTTGGCGTCTGCGCGAATAGTTTCAGACAGCAGCTTGGTCCCGGTCTTGAGCTTGGGCGCAACCTCGTCGAGCATGCCCTGCATAACTGCCGGAATGCCGGCCATGGTGATAACATTGCCGATCCAGAAGCCGGGTGCGCCCGACACCTTGTTCGCAACGAGCGCGGCGCCGTTCGGGATGCGCGCCATGCGCATGCGTGCTTCGTTGAGTTCGCCGCCGGTTTTTGCGAGACGTTCCTTCAAAATCGCCACCGCCTCAGGGTGAAACTCCAACACGACGCCGAAGGCTTCGGCCACACAGTCCGCCGTGATGTCGTCGTGCGTCGGCCCGATCCCGCCCGTAGTGAAGACGTACGTGAACTTCGCACGCAATGCGTTGATCGCGTCCACGATTGCAGCGGCGTCATCGGAAACCACGCGCACTTCTTTAAGATCGATGCCAATCGCGGTGAGATAATCGGCGATGTAGCCGATGTTCTTGTCCTTGGTCCGCCCAGACAGGATTTCGTCGCCGATCACCAGCACGGCTGCTGTGATGATGTCGGGCTTGGCGCTCATGGCGTGGTCCTAGTGGGCGTTTGAACACGTAGCGTGGCCCCGGCAGCCGCTCAAGCGACCAGCGTCCGGGATCGCTTATTTATTGGGCAGCGCCTGCATCGGCCTTCGATCGCCACCCCTAACATACCGTTTTAACAGCGCTTTTGGTTGGCCTGAAGCTTGCAACGCGTAACTGTGGAAAGGTGCGAAACGAAGGCACAGAACAAGCGTTGCGTAAGCGGCTGCTAGCTGGGGGATTTGTATGAGTGCCGCCTTCGATGAAATGAAGGGCCATAACGGCGGTGTCCGTCCGGCTTACGACGAGCTATCGCGCTGGCTCGCCGAAGTCCCGCCTAACGTGCTCGACTACCGTCGGCGCGAGGCCGAACTGATCTTCCGCCGCATCGGAATTACCTTCGCCGTCTATGGTGAAGCCGACGCGCAGGAGCGGTTGATCCCGTTCGACGTTATCCCCCGTATCATGTCCGGCGACGAGTGGCGGCTCATCGAAAAAGGCCTCACCCAGCGGGTCAACGCGCTCAACGCATTCATCAAGGACATTTACGGCGCGCGTGAGATTTTGCAGGCCGGCGTGGTACCGGACGATCTCATCTTCCGCAATCCCGCATTCCGTCCTGAGATGAGCGGACAGACCGTTCCGCACGATATCCACGTGCACGTCGCCGGCATCGATATCGTCCGCGTGGATGCCGAAACATTTTATGTGCTTGAGGACAATGCACGCACGCCGTCCGGCGTTTCCTACATGCTGGAAAACCGCGAAATCATGATGCGGCTGTTTCCGGAGTTATTTTCACGCCACCGCATCGCGCCCGTAGAAAACTTTCCGGATGAGCTGCTCGCCACGCTGAAATCGGTAGCGCCAGCGTCAACATCGCACGACCCTAGTGTCGTGCTGCTCACGCCGGGCGTATTCAACTCCGCCTATTACGAGCATTCGTTTCTCGCCGACAAACTCGGCGTCGAACTCGTCGAGGGCCGCGATCTCTTCGTGAAGGATGAGATCGTCTACATGCGCACGACACAGGGGCCGCATCGCGTCGACGTCATCTATCGCCGCATCGACGACGATTTTCTCGATCCCCTCACCTTCCGTCCGGATTCCGCACTCGGCGTACCTGGCCTGATGTCCGCCTACCAATCGGGGAATGTGACACTCGCCAATGCGGTGGGCACCGGCATCGCCGACGACAAGGCGGTGTACAGCTTCATGCCAGCGATTGTGAAATTCTATCTCGGCGAAGAGCCGATCCTGAAAAATGTGCCGACCTGGCGCTGCCGCGAGGAAGAACACCTCAGCTACGTGCTCGACCATCTTCACGAGCTGGTCGTGAAAGAAGTGCACGGCTCCGGAGGCTACGGCATGCTGATCGGTCCTGCATCCAGCAGGGTTGCAATCGAGCAATTTCGCGCCAAGCTAAAAACGTCACCGAAGAATTTCATCGCTCAGCCGACGCTGGCGCTTTCCACCTGTCCGACCTGCGTTGAACAAGGCGTCGCACCGCGCCACGTCGACCTTCGGCCTTTCGTCCTCACCGGCCGCGACCGAGTACGTATCGTGCCGGGCGGCCTTACGCGGGTTGCGTTGAAGGAGGGCTCGCTGGTGGTCAATTCAAGCCAGGGCGGCGGGACCAAAGACACGTGGGTGTTGGACGGCTGACATGCTCTCACGCACCGCCGACAACCTCTATTGGCTCTCGCGCTATATCGAACGCGCGGAATATCTCGCGCGCATTCTCGACGCCACACAGCGGTTGTCGGCACTACCGCTCGCCTATGTCGGCACCAGCAATGAATGGGAATCCGCCGTCGCGACCGCCGGCTGTGCCTCTGCATTCTTCAAGCTTTATGACGAGGCCAACGAAGCCAATGTGACGGACTTTCTCGCCTTCTCGACCGCGAACACATCGTCGATCCGTTCGTGTTTCGAGTTTGCGCGCGGCAATGCCCGCGCAGTCCGCACGGCACTGACGATGGAAATGTGGGATTCGATCAACGGCACCTGGCTTGAGCTCAAGCGCTACGGCAACGGACCGACGTCGCGTGAGGAGTTCTCGCGCTTTCTGCGCTGGGTGCAGGAATGCTCGCTACGCTTCGACGGTTCCGCTTACAGGACGATGCTGCGCAACGATGCCTACTGGTTCTCGCGGCTGGGCGTTTATATCGAGCGCGCCGACAACACCGCGCGCATTCTTGACGTCAAATATCATCTGCTGCTGCCGGAGATTGAGCGCGTCGGCGGCCCGCTGGATTATTTCCAGTGGGCGGCAATTTTGCGCTCGGTGTCGGCGCTCACCGCGTATCACTGGGTTTATCGCGAGAGCCTCAAGCCATGGCTGGTCGCGGACCTGCTGATCTTGCGCGACGAGATGCCGCGTTCGCTCGCGTCTTGCTACGAGGCAATCGTTCGCAATCTGGATTCGATTGCCGGGGCCTATAGCCGGCAAGGTCCGGCCCAGCGGCAGGCGCGTGGCATTCGCACCCGTTTGCAAAACAGCCGGATGGATGGCATTTTCCAGCGCGGCTTGCATGAGTACATCGGCGAGTTCATCACCGAGAACAACCAGCTCGGCGCGCTTGTCACCGAACAATTCCTGACATGATTGGCAGTGCACCCGTCGCCGCCGCCTTATGCTAGAAAAGGGCGGCCACAGCAGCAGTCAATCGCATGCGCATTCGCATTTCACACGCGACCACCTACGCCTACGCCGGGCCACCCTCCCTGGTGACGCAGGTGCTGCGGCTCACGCCGCGCGATCATGACGGCCAGCATGTGATTGACTGGCGTATCGATCTTTCAGAGGACTGCCTGCTGCACCAGCACGAAGATGCGTTCGGCAACATCGCACATTCTTTTACTGCGGAAGGACCATTCCGCACGCTAACGGTTACAGTCGATGGCGATATCGATACACAGAACACTGACGGGCTGGTGAATGGCGCGGTCGAGCGGTTTCCGCCGCAGCTCTTCCTGCGCGAGACGGCCCTGACACAGGCCGACACTGCAATTATCGATTTCGCGCAATCCGTGCGGGCCGGCACCAATGGCGACACTTTGGCACTTCTCCACGCGCTGATGACGGGACTCAATCGCGAGATCGCTTTCGACACCGACCCGACACATGCGGCGACCACCGCCGCAGAAGCGTTTTCGATCCGGCGCGGTGTCTGTCAGGATCTCACCCACATCTTTGTCGCGGCGGCGCGGGTGCTCGGCATTCCCGCCCGCTATATCGGTGGCCACTTCCACCGCGCCGACGGTGTCACATCACAGGAAGCCGGCCACGCCTGGGCGGAAGCCTTTATCGAGAATCTCGGCTGGGTCGGCTTCGATCCAACCAACGGCATATGCACCACCGAGGCGCATGTGCGGGTCGCGGCGGGGCTCGATTATCTTGGTGCGGCACCCGTGCGAGGGACCCGCTTTGGCGGCGCCGGCGAAACCCTGAAAGTGGCTGTGCGCGTCGATCAGGCGGGCCGGCAAACGCAGGCGTAATGCATTGCCGAAAGGCCTCCGGGGTCGCTATAAACCTGCGGTCTGGCAGATAAGAAAAACCAAGTTCCTATGACCTATTGCTGCGGAATTCTCGTGCGTGCCGGCCTCGTCATGATCGCCGATACGCGGACCAATGCTGGCCTCGACAACGTTTCTACGTTCCGCAAGCTGCACGTATATACCGACCCGGGCGAGCGGATCATGGCGCTTGCCTCATCCGGCAATTTGTCACTGAGCCAATCGGTGCGATCGACACTGACCGAAGGCGTGGAAAATCCGGAGACTGGCGAAATCGAAACCCTGATGAATGCGCCGACCATGTTTCAGGCCGCGCAACGTATCGGCCGCACGATCCGGAATTTGCAGACCGCCGAAGGCAAAGTCCTCGAAGCCGCCGAAGTCGACCACGAGGTCGCATTTTTGTTCGGCGGCCAGATCAAGGGCGGGCGCCTGCAACTATTCATGATCTATTCCGCGGGCAATTTCATCGAATGCACGACCGATACGCCTTACCTCCAGATCGGCGAACATAAATACGGCAAGCCCGTGCTCGACCGCGCCATAAGTTTCGAGACCGATCTTTACGACGGGCTCAAGATTGGCCTGATCTCCATGGACTCCACGATGCGCTCCAATCTCGGCGTCGGCTTGCCGATTGATATTCTGGTCGTGCGCAGGGACTCGTGCACCGCCGAAGTAAGCTATCGGATCGAGCCCGGAGAGCCCTATTTCCAGGATTTGCGCGAGCGCTGGTCGGGCGCGCTGCGCGCTGCGCACATCGCGATACCACGCCCGCCCTACCGCAGTTCCACCTGAGCAATTTCGCCAAGGTTACTGCAATCCGGAAAGTCGCAACTTTCCAATTAATTAATCAACCCTCGCGGGCCACGGATTACACTTTTACCGCCAGTTAACAGAACCCGGCGAATTGCAGGTTCCCGGCGCGGGGCGCGCCGTTTGGCTCGATAAAATGAAAGTGAATAGCAAGCTTTACCGCCTAGCGTCCGGGCCGAAAAGCCTAATAGGCAGGACGCTTTAAGGGACCTTCCATCGTGCCGGCTGTGGCTCGTCCGCGCACCTCTGACGTGCGGCAATACACGAATTGGGACCGCGCTCGGCTGAGCGTGGTGGTCCCGATTGGCGTCATCGTTGCAGTCGCCATCGTATGCATTGTTGTCGCCGTGCTGTCGTCCGCCCAACGCGCGGATGTGGTTGCCGTCGATCACGAAAAGCAATTGTTCTCACGCGCACTATCCAACTACGGCGAGCGCGTGTTGCGCGAAGTCGAAAGCGTCGCGTCCTCGGACGGCGCAATCCAGAATATCCGCCGCACGTTCGATCCGGATTGGGCGAAGCAGCGCGTCGGGATGTGGTTGGAAACTTATTTTGAACACGACTACATCTTCATTTTCGACCGCAAGGATGAACTGATCTCTTCGATGGTCACTCATCGCGCGGTCGATACGAAATGGTTCGTCGCAGCGCGCCCGGGGCTCACCCCGGTGATCGACTATATGCGTGGCCGCGACCGGATCTTGCAGGGCGCGATCCGGCTCGACCAAACGATGCTGACCGATGGCGGCGCCCACCAGCAGACAGCGGTGATTCGCAATCTGATGGGGCGGCCGGCGGTCATTGCCGCGGTTGCAGTCGGCCCCGCCGATGGCATCCCGGCCTCGATCGACAATGTCGCACCGATCATCATGTCGGTGAAATTCATCGATGACAGCGCGCTTTCGCGCATTGCCGCACAACTTCGGCTGTCCAATCTGCGCAAGATCGATGATGGCCCGGTACCGGCGGGTGACCTCGCCTACGATCTCACTGGGCTCGATGGCAATGTCATCGCCCGGTTTGCCTGGACGCCGAAGCAGCCGGGCGCCGAAATCGTGCACAACGTTGTGCCATTCATCGCGGTGGCACTCACCGGCTTTGCACTGCTCGCGGCCTTCGTGTTGCGCTACATGCGCCGTACCGCGGCGGCAATTGCAGCGGGCGAATCGCGGCTCCGCCATCTGGCGATGCACGATCCACTTTGCGGCCTGCCGAACCGAATCTTCTTCGGGGAGCGGCTGGAAGCCGTGATTGAGGAGGTTCGGAACGGCAGCCCGCCGGCGGCTGTGTTCTACATCGATCTTGATCATTTCAAGGACGTCAACGACACGCTCGGCCATCATGTCGGTGACGAGCTCATTCGCAATGTGACGCTGCGGCTTTCGCATACGCTGCGTGGCGGTGACCTGGTGGCACGGCTCGGCGGCGATGAGTTCGCCGTGATTTCCTCGGTCGCAGGCGACAGCGAAAAGATGATGGGGCTTGCGCAACGCATCATCTCGGCAATTTGCGCGCCCTACTCCATCAGCGGCCAGAATATCATCATCGGATCGTCAATCGGCATCGCGATGGTCGACAACAAGTGCGGCACCGCGACCGACATCATGCGCTATGCCGACATGGCGCTTTACCGGGCCAAGAACGAAGGCCGTAACCGCGCGTGCATCTACGACGCCGCGATGGATGCCGATCTTTCCACGCGCAAATTGCTCGAAGCGGATTTGCGCGA
>JBATYN010000071.1:0-3854 GCA_049674125.1 Pseudolabrys sp.
CGCGTAAATAGGGCACCGATGCCGGGATCGTAGAAACCGTCGTGCCAAAAGCGAACGGCAAGCTCATCAGCGGACAGTGGAGGTCGAAGGAGGGTCGGGCCGCGCCACGGTTAAGCATTGTTACGCCGTCCGCGAGTTCCCCGATGAGCGACAAAAGACCATCGGGCAATTCGAGGATGACTCTTTCGGCCTTCGCCTTGATCATCGGTAAGTAGCGAATGAATTGAATGCTGTCTCCGAAGCCTTGCTCGGCGTGGAGCAGGATCGTTTTGCCGGTCAAGTCCTCGCCACCCCACTGTGGCTGTGTGAAGTCACGTGGGGTGAGCTCAGTCGCGCGGCGCCACCGCCACTCATAGCCGCACCAGCCTTGCACGAAATCGCCGACCGAGAGGTGCAGGAGCGCCTTGTTCCAATGCGCTTCTGCCAGCTCCGGCTCGAGTGCGATGGCGCGATCGAAGCTGTCGAATGCATCTCGCGGGCGGTCGAGATAGCTCAGCGCGAGACCGCGATTAACAAATGCGGAAGCGTACGACTTGATAGCAAGAGCCCGATCATAATCTGCAAGCGCTTCAGCAGGACGATTGAGCTCCACCAGCGTGTTGGCGCGATTGCCGTAGGCTTGAGCAAAATCAGGTCGGATCTCCAGCGCCCGATCATAATGTGTGATCGCTTCGTCGTAAGACCGCATTTCATGGAAAATGTTGCCGCGTGTGACGAACGCCTCGACATAGTCAGGCTTGAGCGCTAGCGCGCGGTCACAGGCAATAAAGGCTTCATCGAAACGCTTGAGGTCGAGCAACGCCAGGGCGCGGCCGGCATGGGACTCCGCATTGTCGGGCACCAGAGCCAAGGCCTGATCAAGGTTCGTCAATGCTTCGGCGGGTTGCTTGCGGTCGCGCAGCAAATGGCCGCGTTCCTTCAGCGCGGCCGCATTGCGCGGCTGATACTTGAGTGCGCGATCAAAGCTCGCCAACGCGTCGTCGTCGCGTTTGAGCAATATAAGGCATTTGCCGCGATTGATCGTTGCATCCGCGTAGTCAGGCTGGCGTTCTAACGCCTGCTCGTAACTTGCCAGAGCTTCTTCGCAGCGACCGAGCTCGACCAACGCATTACCGCGATTGTTGATCGCTTCTGCGTAATCGGCACGTGCGGCAATGGCCCGTTCGAAGCTTGCCAACGCATCCTCGGTACGCTTCAGCGAGCGCAGCGTGTTGCCGCGGTTGTTGAAGGCCTCGGCATAGTCCGGCTTGAGCGCGACGGCGCGCTCGTAACTTCTGAGCGCCTCCACGTGCCGATCGAGGACCGCGAGCACGATGCCGTAGTTGGAATGGGCGGCCGCTGATCGCGAATTGGTCTTGAGCGCGCGTGCGATCAGCTTGAGCGCCTCGGCCGGTTGGCCGCGCTGATGCAGGAGCACACCGCACAAATGCAAGGCGTCGAAATTTCCCGGTTGGACGGCCAGGACTTGGCGATAGAGCGCCTCGGCTTCGTGCAATTGCCCGCGCTGATGATGCGCCACGGCTCGCCGCAGCAGCTCGGCGATGTCCAGTTTTGCTTTGGCTTGAAGATTGGCCATCGGCTTGCATTGTTGCGACAGGCAAACGACGCACAACGCAACGAACACGAATCACATCAAGACTATTCGCTCACAACCACGACGTCTAAGCCAGCGCGTTGCCCTACATCAGGGCATCGGGATGGGGCCCATATCCTTGGGCACCTTATAGCCCTTCTGTACCGCCGGCCGCGCGGCAATGGTTTCATACCAGCGCTTCACGTTCGGATATTGCTTCATGTCGATGGTTTGCCATTCGAAGCGGGAGATCCATGGCCAAATGGCAATATCCGCGATGGAATATTGATCCGCGACGAACTCGCGATTTTCCAGGCGCGTATTGAGCACCTTGTAGAGGCGGTGCGCTTCTTTCAGGTAGCGCTCCTCGGCATAGGGCGCCTTGCCTTTATTGTACTTCACGAAGTGATGCACCTGGCCGAGCATTGGGCCAGGGCCGCCCATCTGCCACATCAGCCATTCGATTACGCGGTAGCGTCCCTCGCCTGATTTAGGCAGCAGCTTGCCGGTCTTGTCAGCCAGATAGATCAGGATCGCGCCCGATTCCATGAGCGCGATGTTGGTGTCGCGATCCACGATCGCGGGAATCCGGTTATTCGGTGCGATCTTGAGGAAGTCCGGCGCGAATTGTTCATCCTTGGGAATGTCGATTGGGTGCGCCGTATAGGGTAGCCCGAATTCTTCCAGCGCGATGGAAACCTTGCGGCCATTGGGAGTCGTCCAAGTATAGAGATCGATCACGTTTCGTGTCCTTGCCTTGCGTGGGAATTTTGGAACGCCCGAGGTCGGAGGGCGTTGACAGGCAGGACTTCTTAGCAGGAGGCGACCATGAAGCTCAATGTCCTCGCGCTTGCGCTGGCCGTGAGTGCTTTTGGCGCGTTTGGTGCGAGTGCTCAAACCGTCATTGAAGAGCGGCGCGATCCCGTCGTTATCGAACACGATCGTCCGGATACGTCCGTCACCATAGAAAAACGCGACGGATTCCTTGGAACCGAGAAAAAGACGATCACTAAGGAAACGACCGGTTCAGGTGACTGCACGTCCAAGACAGTGCACAAGGAAGACATCACTGGTTCCAAAACGATCAATAAAACGAATTGCGACTGACCCTGTAAGTAACGGGATCGACGCCAAAGGCCGCGTTACGACGCGGCCTTTTGCTCGTCAGGCTGCTTTCTTCTCCATGTCGGCCTTCCATTGCCCGAGAGCGGCGAGACTGTTCATCTTCGCGCGGTGCGTGAAGGCCCGCTGCGCTGCGGCGACGTTTTCAGTCTTGCCTTTCCATGTCGATTGCGGCGCGTGTTGAAGCGCGCGGCCGTAGGAGAAGGTAAGATTCCACGGCAGATTTCCGATTTTGTTCATGGCGTCGAGGTGGGCGGTCGCTTCTTCGTCGCTTTGTCCGCCGGAGAGGAAAGCGATGCCCGGTACTGCGCCTGGCACGCAATTTTTGAGGACCTTCACCGTCTTCTCGGCTACTTCCTCGACACCGGCTCGTTTGCCGTTTTTCTTTCCGGATATCACCATGTTGGGCTTGAGCACAATTCCTTCGAGCGCGACGCGCTGGAAGTAAAGCTCCTCGAATTGGAGTTTAAGCACCAGTTCGGTCACTTCCTGGCAGCGGTGGATGTCGTGGTCGCCGTCCATGAGCACTTCCGGCTCGACGATCGGCACGATCTGAGCCGCCTGGCACAATGCGGCATAGCGCCCGAGCGCATGCGTGTTGGCTCGGATACACGCGTAACTGGGAATACCGGCGCCGATGTCGATCACCGCGCGCCACTTCGCGAAGCGCGCACCTTGCTCGTAATATTTCGGTAGCCTGTCGGCGAGCTTGTCGAGGCCGATCGTGACGACTTCGCCTGGGCACATCGGCAGCGGCTTGGTGCCTTCATCGACCTTAATGCCTGGAATGGCGCCGCTCTTCTTGATCAATTCGACCAAGGGCGTGCCGTCTTTCGCTTTCTGCCAAATCGTCTCGTCATAAAGGATCACACCGGAGATGTGCTTCATGCCTTCGGACGAGCGGAACAACATTTCGCGATAGTCGCGCCGGCTGTCGTCAGTCGACTCTACGCCGATGGCGTCGAAACGTTTTTTAATCGTGGCCGAAGATTCATCCGCTGCCAGGATGCCCTTGCCGGGCGCCACCATGGCCTTCGCCACTTTGTTCATCTCATCGAGATTCATCGTTCCCTCCATCGCATCCGTTGCAATTCCCCCGGATGGCGCTGTTCGACATCATTTTATCCGCAACACCTCGACCCCGGGCAAGGCCTTGCCC
>JBATYN010000072.1:0-2880 GCA_049674125.1 Pseudolabrys sp.
GCAGCACCGCTAGCACAGCGTGGCGGGTGCCGACGATGCCACAGCCGAGGGCAAACACGGCCCAATAGGTGATCACGATGCAGGCCTGCGCCAGAGCATAAAGGCCGAAACTTCCGGCCACTTTGAAGGCGATCTCGCCGAGCCAGAATGCCAGTGGTGGCCCGAGATAGCTCCCCAGCACGAATTCGTGGCCGACTGCGAGAAGAAGTGGCACGTCTCCCGGCGGCGCGCTGTAAAACAGGGCCGGGATGAGGGTCCAAAGCGCGGCCTGAGTAAGCGCTACGGTCCAGAACACCACCGAAGGGCGCCCGCGCAGGAATTCAATGAGCAGGGAGACGTAATGCATTGGCCCGGGCGGGGTGAAAACGGCGTGACCCGGGGCAGCAATAGAGAAGGCGAGCTAAAGAGGCAATAACTCGGCAATCACCTCGTCGGATGCGCCGCCCAGCGCGGCAAGCCTCGCTGCCACCGGGGCAAACGATTTGCGATGATGGATGGTCGGCCCGAGGCGCGCGAGAGCTGCGAAATGTTCCGGCACACTGTACCCCATATGCCGCTCGAAGCCGTAACCGGGGTGGGCCAGGCCAAGCCGGATCATCAGGCGATCGCGCGTCACCTTGGCCACAATCGAGGCCGCCGCGACCGATAAAATCAGCGCATCGCCAGACACGACCGTCTCGCAATCACAGCCGCAATCGATTTTCTGGTTGCCGTCGACAAAAACCAGTTTCGGTTGCACTGGCAGCGCCTTGACGGCTCGGGCGAGTGCCCAGAGCGAAGCGCGCAGAATGTTGTCGCGGTCGATCCGTTCAACGGCGCCGAACGCCACTGCCACCTGCGCAGTCGCGCAGATTTTTTCATAAAGCTTCTCGCGCATGGCAGCATCGAGCTTCTTCGAATCGTTGAGGCCGCGCGGAATCCGGTTCGGGTCGAGCACGACTGCTGCCGCCACGACAGGGCCGGCAAGCGGCCCCCGGCCCGCCTCGTCGCAGCCAGCAACCGGGAAAAACCCGTTATTGAGCGCGCGCCGTTCCCGCCGGAAGGTTGGGCGCAAGATCGGCTCATTCAGCGGAAGACGCCGATTCGGTTTTGGTTTCTTGGCCATCGCCGCGGAGAGTGCGCCAGCGGCCGCTCAAGTCAATGCGGCGGGCCGCAGCGTGTGGATGGCGGGGACTATCCCGGCGGCCGCTTAGAGCAAGCTCAGCTGTTCCGCACCAGGTTTCGGCTTGAGGAAATGCTCGGTCGTGAGCGAGGTGCGTGCGACGTTGAGCCCAAGCTTTTCGCAGGCCATCTCGAAACGGCGTCCTATCATCCACGCATAGGGGCCGGTGCCCTTCATGCGCGTACCCCAGGTAGAATCGTAATCCTTGCCGCCTCGCATATCGCGGATCAGTTTGAATACGTGGTTGTGGCGTTCGGGATAGTTTGCCATCAGCCATTCGCGAAACAGGTCCCGCACTTCAAGTGGCAGGCGCAGCAGAACGTAGCCTGCCTCTTTCACGCCAGCCGTTCGCGCCGCTTCCAGGATGCGTTCGATCTCCATGTCGTTGAGTGCCGGGATAACCGGCGCAACCATGACCGTCGTCGGCACACCGGCCTGGCTCAAGCGGCGCAAAGTCTCGAGCCGCCGCATTGGCGTTGCTGCACGTGGCTCCATTTTGCGGGCGAGTTCCGCGTCCAGCGTGGTCACAGACAACGCTACCTTCGCAAGGTTTCGTTCAGCCATGCGGGCCAGGATGTCGAGATCGCGTAAGACCAGCGCCGACTTAGTGACGATGCCCACAGGGTGGCCGGCGCGGTCGAGCACTTCCAGGGTACGGCGCATCACTTTGTACCGCCGCTCAATGGGCTGGTACGGATCGGTGTTTGTCCCGATCGCGATGACCTTCGGTTCATAGCCGCGCGCCGACAATTCCTTTTCCAGCAAAGCCGCCGCTTCCGGCTTCACCAGCAGCTTTGATTCGAAATCGAGCCCGGGCGAGAGCCCAAGATAAGCGTGGGTCGGCCGCGCGAAACAATAAATGCAGCCGTGTTCGCAGCCGCGATAGGGATTGATGGACCGGTCAAAGCCGATATCGGGGGAGTCGTTTCTGGTGATGATCTTCCGGGTGGCATCGACCGTGACCGAGGTTTTGAACGGTGGCAGCTCGTCAAGGGTGCGCCAGCCGTCATCAAATGCAACGCGGGCCAGAGATTCGTAGCGGCCTGATGCGTTGCTCTGCGCGCCGCGCCCGCGCCGTCGCTCGTGGTCGACAACAACTCCAAGAAGCTCGCTGACCTCGTCATAGCCGCCCGCCGGCGCGGAGGGCAGCTCCTTCACCGGCGGGCGTCTCTCGGCTGCGTTTGATCGAGCCATAGCGTCACCTTAGCGAGAGAGCGTGAACATAACAAGAACGAAATATATGCTTTCCAAGACATTTCCGATCAAAGTTCGATTAGGTTGCAGTCGCAACTAGATTTCAGCGGTATGCACGTTTTATTGGACTCTTCAGCTATATACGGAACGCAAAACCGACGAAGATACCTCTCCAAACAACCGGACCAAGGGCGTCGATCGGGCCCTGCCTGTTTGCGCCACATTGGCGACCGAAGACGAATATTTGGGCACTTTAGCCGCCATGTCGTGGCTCAGTTGCCAGCTCCCACATGATATGGTGCCAACCATATCCACACGGCTGCGGTTCCATGTTGAGCGCCATTATTGCCACGTACGAATCGGAGCGCGCCCTTGTGCCGACCCTCGCCGCGCTGGTTCCCGCGGCCGCCGCCGGCCTGCTAGCTGAGGTTGTCGTCGCCGACGCTGGCTCAGCTGACGCGACAGCCGAGGTCGCCGAATTCGCTGGCTGCCGCTTCATAAGCTCGAAAGAGCCTGTTGGGATG
>JBATYN010000073.1:0-2553 GCA_049674125.1 Pseudolabrys sp.
GGAAAAGGACGAGGCCACCAAAGAGTTTGCGCTCGACCTGATCAAGAAGAGCGCCCGCACCGCCTCGGCCAAACTGCAGTTCTGTCGTATCGCCTTTGGTGCCGCCGGCTCCGCCGGTGCCCAGATCGACCTCGGGGATGCTGAAACCATCGCACGCGGCTTCCTGGAGGACGACAAGACCAAGCTCGCGTGGAATTTGCCCCGTGCGCTTTCGCCCAAGAACAGGGTCAAGTTGCTGCTCAACATGCTGATTATCGCCGGCCAAGCCATCCCGCGGGGTGGCCGGCTGACGGTCGACCCCATAGGGTCGGGCGACAGCATGGGATTTAAGGTCAGTGCAGCAGGCCACAATGCCAAAGTTCCGCCGATGGTGCCGCCATTGATTACCGGCGATATGGGCGGCGAGGCAATCGATGCTCATCGCATTCAACCGTTTTATGCCGGCCTTTTGGCCAGGTCATGCGGGCTCAAGGCGACTGTAGCGATGGACGGCGAAACGGTTTTGGTCACCGCACAATAGGCATGAGGCGCAAGGCTTTCCGCCGGTTAACGACCGGTTAATGGCGCGCGCCTTTGCCCAACTACGCAACTAAAATTAAACGCTTCACCGACACACTGGCGACGCTTCCGACGGAAAGCGGCGGACGGACCAATGCCCGTCGACGAAGGCGTTTTTTATGGACGACCTGCTGCGAGAGTTTGTCACCGAGACCAACGAAAGTCTCGACGTGGTCGACGTCGAGCTCGTGCGTTTCGAGCAGGATCCGAATAACGCAAAGATTCTCGACAACATCTTCCGGCTCGTTCACACGATCAAAGGCACCTGCGGCTTTCTTGGTCTGCCGCGCCTGGAAGCGCTCGCCCACGCAGCCGAAACGCTGATGGGAAAATTTCGCGACGGGGCGCCGGCCTCGAGCGATGCCGTCACGCTCATTCTTGCCACCATCGATCGTATCAAGACGATTTTGGACTCGCTTGAACGCGAGCAGCGCGAGCCCGAGGGCGGCGACAGCGACTTGATCTCCAACCTTGAGAAAATGGTCGAACACGTTGGCTCGACCGGCCCGAACGCGGAATCGCAGCATACAGTCGGGACGCTCGTCGAGCAGGTGCTGGAGCGGCCGTTGCGGCCTGACGAAGTTTCGCTCGACGATCTCGAACGGGCATTTCGTGAAACCCCGGTTGATCCGTCTCTCGTAAGATCTGCCAAGTCGGCGCCGGTCGCGGCCGATCCGGTCGTCAAAGATGATGACGCGGCGAAAGGCAATCAATCGATCCGCGTTACCGTTGATACGCTCGAGCAATTGATGACGATGGTATCCGAGTTGGTGCTCACGCGTAACCAGTTACTCGAGATCGTGCGTCGTCATGAAGAATCCGAATTCAAGACGCCTCTGCAGCGGCTGTCAAATGTGACGGCCGAGCTGCAGGAAGGCGTGATGAAGACGCGGATGCAACCGATCGGGAATGCGTGGCAAAAGCTGCCGCGCATCGTGCGCGACCTTTCCAACGAGCTTGGCAAGAAAATCGATCTCGAGATGCAAGGCGCCGAGACCGAGCTCGACCGTCAGGTCCTCGACCTGATAAAGGACCCGCTCACGCATATGGTGCGCAACTCGGCCGACCACGGTCTCGAATCACCCGAACAGCGCCGGGCCATTGGCAAGCCGGAGCATGGACGGATCAGGCTTTCCGCCTATCACGAGGGCGGCCACATCATCATTCAAATCGCTGACGATGGTCATGGGCTCGATACCGACCGCATCAAGGCGAAGGCCATCGCGCAGGGTCTTGTGTCGGAGTCTGAAATCGAAATACTATCGGAAGCACAGATTCATAAATTCATATTCGCACCCGGTTTCTCGACGGCTGCGAAAGTCACCAACGTTTCCGGACGCGGCGTCGGTATGGACGTTGTCCGCAACAATATCGATCAGATCGGTGGCACGATCGACGTGAAGTCGGTGGCTGGCGCGGGATTGAGCTTCACCATCAAAATCCCGCTGACGCTCGCAATTGTCGCCGCATTGATCGTGGAGGCGGGCGGCCACCGCTTCGCCATTCCGCAATTGTCGGTCGTTGAACTCGTGCGCGCCCGCAGCGGCAGCGAACACCGAATCGAACGTATCAAAGACACCAAGGTATTGCGGTTGCGCGACAAGCTTTTACCGCTTGTTGGCCTCACGCATCTGCTTGGTCTCGACAACGACGCCAATGATATTAATGGCGGCTTTATCGTTGTGACGCAGGTTGGCAGCCAGACTTTCGGCATCGTCGTTGATGGCGTGTTCCACACCGAGGAAATTGTGGTCAAGCCGATGTCAAGCAAGCTGCGCCATATCGCGATGTTCTCCGGAAACACCATTCTCGGTGATGGTTCGGTGATTATGATCATCGACCCGAATGGTGTCGCGCAGGCCTTCGGAAATACAGTTACCTCGCAACTCGCCGACGAAGCAGCCGAGACGAGTCATGCGAGCACCGAAGAAGCGAGCACGTCGTTGCTTGTGTTCCGCGCGGGCTCGACTCGGCCGAAGGCGGTGCCTTTATCGC
>JBATYN010000074.1:0-2666 GCA_049674125.1 Pseudolabrys sp.
GGTTGGAGATGCCCGGCCTTAGGTCACAATTGGCGAAACAAGGAATGGTTGCGCCGAGGCAAAGTACATCGTAGCGGCGACGATCTGTCATTAAAGCAAAACGGCTGTTTTGTTAGATGGCGTCTAACAGGCAGCCGGCGTTGCCGGGAGCCTTCCGCCCTACATATTTACCTGTAAGGCTGTCCTGGAACTTTGCCGTGCCACAGAATGGCTAAGCTTGGTTCTGCAGGACACACACCAATGGATCACACAACAGGCGTGCTGATCGCACTCGCGTCGAGCTGCCTCGGGGGATCGGCAGCCGCTGTGACGCGCTATCTGGTCGGCAATGTCGATCCGCTGACGCTCGCGCTTTTAAGGTGGGGCATCGGATTTCTTGTCGTCCTACCGGTCACGCTGGTGCTGCGCGCGAAGTTGCCGCCACGCGCCGATTGGCTGGCCGTCTGCGTTCTCGGCATCTGCTTTTTCGGACTATTTTTCGTGCTCTACAACATTGCAGTCGCGTACACGACTGCCGCACGCGCAAGTCTCGCGCTTTCGACCCTGCCGCTGCAAACCATGATCGTCGCCGCGCTCCTTGGCATCGAGCCGCTGACCGCGCGCAAGTCACTCGGCGTCGCTGTCGCCATGCTCGGCGTCTTTACGGCGTTGGCATCCGGCCTTGCGGCGGCTCCCGAAGGCGCGTGGCGCGGCGAGTTGATCATGACCGGCGCGGTCCTGTGTATGGCCTTTTACAATGTGTGGTCGCGGCGTTTCATCCAACGTTCAAGCGCGCTTGGATTTCTATGCGTCGGCATGGGCGCTGGCGCAGTGGTCCTTTTAGCGATCGATGCCTTGAGCGGCCGTGTCGCCGTCCTCGCAAGTTTCAGCGGCCCACAATGGATCGCCGGAATCTACCTTGGCGTTTGCGGCGGCGCGCTGGCCTTCATCCTGTGGGTCATGGCGTTGCAACGCACGACACCGACGCTGGTCGCCAATACCATGACCATTAACCCGATCGCCGCCGGACTATTGGCCACCCAGTTGGTCGGCGAACCGATAACGCTCAACCTGGTAGGCGGGGTTATCGCGGTTTTCGCAGGGATCTGGGTCGCAACAACCGGCCCGTCACAAACGAAAGCGGCGCCGTCGTCGGCGCCGCAATAATTCGAAAATCGCGCAGGTTATGCCGGCGCGCCGCCGGCGTTGAAGCGCATGGCGGCAATGCGGTCGAGCTCGGCCTGCTCGCGCGCGTTCTCTTCAGCCTTTTCACGCTGCTGGTCGCGCTCGTCGAGCATCTCGACCTTCTTGAGTTCCTCGAAGGCCTCGCCGAGAGCCGCCTTGGCGTCGTCGAGCTGCACCCGCAACTCATCAGTCGAGTGTCTGAGGTTCTCGCGGCGCGCGGTCGCGGCCTTGGCATAGGTCGGGTAAGCGAAGTGAGCCGGATCGTGGATGCCGGCTCGGTCCTGCTCGACCTTGATCTCGCGCTCGAGCTCTCCGGCGATGCGATCAAATTCGGCGATCATCGACTCGATCTGGGCGACCTTGCGCCGTTTCTCATCGACCTGAAACTTTTTCAGACGGATAAGCGTTTCGCGTGACTTCATCGACTAAATACTCCCCGAAGCCCCCGAATTCGCAGCCGCGGCCAGGCCGCATGCCCACGTTCTGGACCATTCCGGCCGACTGTGACCCAATAACGTTAGTTTTGTGTTTCTTCGCCTCGTAGAATTCGCTCTAGCCGCAGATACCCGTCTGCCATAGTCGTTGATTCTTCCTTAAGCTGGGACAGGAAGCCCTCAAGCGGCTTGTGCAGGCCAATCGCCTCATCGACATCGGCGCTGGAGCCGGCCCGATAGGCGCCAAGGCGGATCAACTCCTCCATATCCGAATAAGTGGCCATGACCTGGCGCGCCCGGTTGATGGCCGGAAGATAAGCGGGATCGGCCGCGCGCGGCATCGTTCGCGAAATCGATTTGAGGATATTAATGGCCGGATAACGGCCGCGCTCGGCGATGGCCCGCTCCATGACGATATGGCCGTCGAGTATGCCGCGGACGGCATCCGCCACCGGCTCGTTATGGTCGTCGCCGTCCACCAGCACGCTGAAAATGCCGGTGATGGTGCCCTGTTCCGTGCCTGGCCCTGCGCGCTCGAGCAGGCGCGGCAATTCGGTAAAAACGGTGGGCGTGTAGCCCTTGGCAGTCGGCGGCTCGCCGGCAGACAGGCCGATCTCCCGCTGCGCCATGGCAAAGCGGGTGACGGAGTCCATCAGCACCAGCACGTCCTTGCCGAGGTCGCGAAAATATTCGGCGATGGCGAGCGTGAGGTAGGCCGCCTGGCGGCGCATCAGTGCAGGCTCATCCGACGTTGAGACGACCACCACCGATCGTGCCAGGCCTGCGGCGCCAAGGTCGTCCTGCAAGAATTCCTGCACTTCGCGGCCGCGTTCTCCGACCAGCCCGATGACGGAAATGTCCGCCGACACATTGCGGGCGAGCATCGACAACAGCACCGACTTGCCGACGCCAGAGCCTGAGAAAATGCCCATGCGCTGGCCGCGACACACTGTGATGAACGTGTTGAGCGCGCGCACCCCAAGATCGAGCGGATCACCAACGCGGCGGCGCGCGTGCGCCGGCGGCGGTGAGTTGCGGTAGGGATAGGGCGCCGGACCTGCCGGCAGC
>JBATYN010000075.1:0-15012 GCA_049674125.1 Pseudolabrys sp.
CCTGATGGAGCGTCAGGTTGGTCGGCGCGGATGGCCGGCTATGATAGGTCGGGATCGCCAGCTTGGCGATTTCCGGCGAATCGCGAAACCCCCCGTCGGTGACGACGCCTGCAACGCCTCGCATCATCAAGCGTGTAACCAGGATCGATCCGGCAGAGGCCGCCCGCGCATCCTTGCGGCTGTCGATCACCATGACCGCGCCCGGTGGACAGTCCTCGATCGCCTTACGCTGTGGATGAGAGCGATTCTGGAACACAGAAATCGGATTGAGATCTTCGCGCGCGGGGATATAGCGCAGCGTGAAAGCCTCGCCGACCATGTTTGCAAGATTGGTGTTGAGTGGCTGAACATCTTGGATGAACTGCCTGTGCAGTCCGCGCTTGAACAGCGCCGTACAGATGGTCGCGGTACTAACGCTTTTAAGCTTATGGCGGGTGGCGTCGCTTAAGGTGCTCATCGGGTCTCCAACACCAAATAACATCTCAATATCCGAAATATCGCGGCACGACCAAAACCAGCTCCGACCGCAACTGCATCACGCTAAAGACCCGCAGAAAGGCGAACGCCAAGGCGCGCGCTTGATTTCGTTCAGATGCCTAAAACTTAGGCATTTTTCGCTTATTGTATGCAATTCGGGATAGTCGCCTCGCCAAGCGACGTTTGCACTAGATCCGGTAATTTCAGCGTTGGACCAATCGCTTAGCGGAAATTGTGCACTGCCACGAGATTTGGCACGACCCTTGCGGAAAGCCTCTCAGACATATTGGGGAGGTTTTGATGAAGCGTCGTGATTTTCTCAAATCTGTATCCGCTTTGGCAGCAAGCAGTGCAGTAACTACGCCAGCGGTGTTCTCCTCGGCGAACGCTCAATCACGCCAGGAAACGCTACTGATCGTCTCGGAAAGTGGACCCAACAATCTCGACATTCACGGCGTCGGTACCAACGTGCCGGGCTACGAGGTGTCGTGGAATTGCTACGACCGTCTCATCAGCCACGAAATGAAAACCGGTCCAAACGGCCAGCCTTATTACGACAAGAACAAGTTCAAGCCTGAGCTCGCCGAAGACATGAATATCGGCGACATGTCGGTCACTTTCAAATTGAAGAAGAAGGCAACTTTCCAAGACGGCGCGCCGGTCACTGCCAAGGACGTTAAGTGGTCGCTCGATCGCGCCGTCAGCGTCGGCGGCTTCCCCACATTTCAGATGGGTGCCGGCTCGCTCACCAAGCCAGAACAATTCGTCGTCGTCGACGACAACACCTTCCGCGTCGATTTCGCACGCAAGGATCGCCTTACCGTTCCCGATCTTGCGGTGATTGTGCCGTGCATTGTGAATTCGGAGCTGGTGAAGAAGCATGCCACCGACAAAGATCCTTGGGGCATGGAGTTCACCAAGCAGAACACCGCCGGTAGCGGCGCCTACAAGGTGGCGAGCTGGGTTGCCGGCACTGAAGTCGTGCTCGAGCGCAACGACGCCTGGATGGGCGGTCCGCTGCCGAAGACAAAGAAAATCATCTGGCGCATGGTGCCATCGGCCGGTAACCGGCGCGCGTTACTCGAGCGTGGCGACGCCGACATTTCCTATGATCTGCCAAATAAGGATTTCGTCGAGCTCAAGCAGGACGGCAAGCTCGCAATCATTTCAACACCGTACTCAAACGGTATCCAGTACATCGGAATGAATGTGAAGAGCCCGCCGTTCGACAACCTTAAGGTCCGGCAGGCAGTTGCTTATGCGATCCCCTACCAGAAGATCATGGACGCGGTTCTGTTCGGCCTCGCCAAGCCGATGTATGGCGCCTCGCCCGACGCACCGACGCAGGTTTCCTGGCCGCAACCGCACAAATACAACACCGACATCGCAAAGGCGAAGGCACTGATGGCGGACGCCGGCTATCCCAACGGTTTTGACACCACACTGTCATTCGATCTCGGTTTCGCCGGCGTCAATGAGCCACTTTGCGTTTTGACTCAGGAGAGCCTTGCGCAAATCGGTATCCGTACCACGATCAACAAGGTGCCGGGCGCCAACTGGCGGACCGAGCTCAATAAGAAGACGCTGCCGCTCTACACCAACGTCTTTTCCGGCTGGCTCGACTATCCTGAGTATTTCTACATCTGGTGCTATCACGGAAAAAATTCAATCTTCAACACGATGAGCTACCAATCAAAGACGATGGACGGCTTCATCGATGGCGCCGTGACCGCGGCGGCAACCGGCGACAAAGCAGCCTACGACACGGACGTTAAAGGCTTTGTCGACACCGCTTACGCCGATATGCCGCGTGTGCCGCTCTACCAGCCGTATGTGAACGTCGCGATGCAGAAGAACGTGTCCGGCTACGCCTACTGGTTCCACCGCCGGCTCGACTACCGCACCCTCGTGAAAGGGTAACTCGCATGTCCAATTGGGCAACCGGGTGTGACGGCAGAGACATCGCATGCTTACTCTGATCTCAAAGCGCATGATGTTGGTCATCCCGAACCTGATCGGGGTGGTCATCATCACCTTTCTGCTGACGCGTGCGCTGCCCGGCGATCCGGCGGCTTATTTCGCCGGTCCCGCCGCAGACAAGCAGGCGATCGAGCAGATCCGTGTCAAACTCGGTCTCGACAAGCCGTTAATCGTTCAGTTCGGCAGCTACGTCGCTGACCTCGGCCATCTCAACCTCGGCACGTCTCTCACTACCGGGCAGCCCGTGCTCACAGAACTCAAGAACCGATTGCCCGCCTCGGCCGAGCTCACTTTGTTCGGTCTCATCTTGTCGATGGCGATCGCCGTGCCGCTGGGCATTCTTGCCGCAGTAAAGCAGGGCTCCTGGATCGACCACACCTGCCGCGTGGTGGCCACCGCCGGCGTGTCGCTGCCGGTGTTCTTCACCGGTTTATTGCTGGTTTATGTGTTCTATTTCCTGCTCGGGTGGTCGCCGGCGCCGCTCGGACGCCTCGACGTATTCTTTTCGCCGCCGCCGCAAATCACCGGCTTCTACCTCATCGACAGTTTGCTCAACCGCGATCTGTCGACCTTTCGCGCCGCGTTAAGTCAGCTATTGCTGCCCGGCCTCACGCTCTGCGTCTTCTCGTTGGCGCCGATCGCTCGCATGACCCGCGCCTCGATGCTTGCCGTGCTCGCCTCCGATTTTGTGCGCACCGCCCGCGCCACTGGCCTCGACAACCGCACCGTGATCCTTACTTACGCGTTCCGTAACGCCATGCTGCCGGTGGTTACCACCCTCGGCATGGTGTTTTCCTTCTTGCTCGGCGCCAACGTGCTGGTGGAGAAAGTTTTTGCCTGGCCTGGTATTGGTTCTTACGCGGTCGAAGCGCTCATCTCCTCCGATTTCGCGCCAGTGCAGGGCTTCGTCCTCACTATGGCGATCCTCTATGTGCTGCTCAATCTGATCATTGACGTGCTGTACGGTGTTATCGATCCGCGCGTGAGGCTTGAGGCATGACCGACATCTCGCTCAGTCCTCAGGGAGCCGTGGCGAAGGCGCCAAGCAATTCCATTTTCCGCCACGCCCGTTACGTGATTGCGGAAAACCCGATCACTGGACTTGCCTTCGGTTTGTTCATCCTGATCGCGATCTGCGCCCTGATCGGCCCCTATATCGTGCCGCATGATCCGCTGGCGAGCGACACTTCGGCGGCGCTTGCGGCGCCATCGCTCAAACACTGGTTCGGTACCGACCAACTCGGCCGCGACATATTCAGCCGCGTGATTGTGGCGACGCGCCTCGACTTCACCATTGCGATTACTTCCGTCGTGCTGGTCTTCGCTATGGGTGGGTTCGCCGGCATCGCCGCCGGTTTCTTCGGGGGCTGGACCGACCGCATTATCGGCCGCATCTCCGATACTATCATGGCCTTCCCGTTGTTTGTGCTCGCTATGGGCATCGTCGCCGCGCTCGGCAATACGGTGACCAATATCGTCCTCGCCACCGCCATCATTAATTTTCCGCTTTACGTGCGCGTCGCCCGCGCCGAAGCGAATGTGCGTCGCGACGCCGGTTTCGTGCAGGCGGCACGATTGTCCGGCAACGGTGAGTTTCGCATTCTGTTGATGCATATCCTGCCCAACATCATGCCGATCATGATGGTGCAGATCTCACTCACCATGGGGTATGCCATCCTCAATGCCGCGGGTCTCTCGTTCATCGGCCTTGGCGTGCGTCCGCCGACACCAGAATGGGGAATCATGGTGGCCGAAGGCGCCGGCAACATCATTTCCGGTGAGTGGTGGATCGCGCTGTTTCCTGGCGCGGCGCTGATGATCGCAGTGTTCTGCTTCAATCTTTTAGGCGACGGCCTGCGCGACCTCGTTGACCCGCAACGGCGGACCTGAGCCATGGCCAAGAAGCCGAGCAAGACCGAAACGTTGCTGCGCAACTCAGACAAGAGTCTGCCGCTGCTCGAGGTGCGGGATCTGACTGTCGAGTTCGCCACGCGGCGCGGCATCGTCCGTGCGGTGCAGCATATCAATATTTCGGTTGCCAAAGGTGAGTCGCTGGCAATCGTTGGAGAATCCGGCTCTGGAAAATCTGTGACCTCCTACGCCGTGATGCGCATTCTCGACCGCGCCGGCCGCATTGCCGACGGCACAGTAATGTTCAGTGGCGTCGATTTGCGCGCCACACCGGAACGCGAGATGCGCGAATTGCGCGGCCGCGAAATGTCGATGATTTTCCAATCGCCGCGATTGGCGCTCAATCCAATCCGCAAGATCGGGCGCCAGATCGAAGATGTGCTGCTCCAGCACGCGCAAGTGGATAGTGCGCAGGCGAGCGAGAAGGCGATCGAAATGCTGGAGCATGTACGCATCGCGCGGCCCCGCGAGCGCTACCATGCTTATCCGTTCGAACTATCCGGCGGCATGTGCCAGCGCGTCGTCATCGCGCTGGCACTTGCCTGCAGGCCGCAACTCCTCATTGCCGACGAGCCGACTACGGGCCTCGACGTGACCACGCAGAAAGCTGTGATGGATCTCACGGTCGACCTCACCCGTCAGCGCGGCATGTCGATGATCCTCATTACTCACGATCTCGGCCTGGCCGCCGCGTATTGCGATCGCGTTGTGGTGATGGAGAAAGGCCGGGTCGTCGAAACTGCCCAGGCGGAAACGATCTTCAAGGCGCCGTTGCACCGTTATACACGCAAGCTGATGCGGGCTACTCCCCGCCCCGGCGTAACGCTGCGCGATCTTCTGCCCGAAGAAGAGGCAAGAAGTGCCAGACCCATCGGCCGTGCCAACGGTCACGCGGCGATGCCGCTGCTAGTCGTCGAGAAGCTGGTCAAAGAATTCCCGCGCAATGATGCCGGCGGTTCGTTTAAAAAGTTTTTTGGGCCAAAGCCGACAGTGAAGCCGGACAATTTCCGAGCCGTCGACGGCATCAGCTTCACGGTCGGCCGTGGTGAGAGCGTTGGCCTCGTTGGCGAATCAGGCTGTGGCAAGTCCACCACGTCGACAATGGTGATGCGACTGATCGACAAGACCTCCGGCACCATCGTGTTCGACGGCCAGGACATTGGCGAAATCCCGGCGCGCGAATTTGCCACGCTGCCATTGCGTAAACGTATCCAGATGGTCTTTCAGGACCCAACCGACAGCCTCAATCCACGCTTTACTGCAGCGCGCGCGATTGCCGATCCGATCCTGCGGCTCGGCAACGGCGAGAGAGCCTTTGTGCGCGAACGCTGCGAGGAGCTGGCACGGCAGGTCGGTTTGCCGGTTGAACTGCTCGACCGATTTCCGCATCAGCTCTCCGGAGGACAAAAAGCGCGTGTCGGCATCGCCCGCGCCATCGCGCTCAAGCCCGATCTCATCATTCTTGACGAGCCGACCGCCGCGCTCGATGTCTCGGTCCAAGCGGTGGTCCTCAACCTCCTGCAAGACCTCAAGGATTCTTTGGGAATGAGCTACCTCTTTGTTTCCCACGACCTCAACGTTGTGCGGCTGTTGTGTGATCGTGTCATCGTTATGCAGACCGGGCAAATCGTCGAACAGGGGCCAACCGAGCAAGTTCTGGTAGCACCGCGGGCGGCCTATACCCGAGACCTGTTGACCGCGATCCCGCATCCGCCAGTGTAGCGAGTAAATCACATGGCCGGTCCAGACCCGCTCGACGACTTTATCAACGCTTCGGCCCGGATCCTCGGTCTGCCGATGCGAACGGATTGGTTGCCGGCGGTGAGAGTCAATCTCGAGGTCACGCTTAAGCACGCGGCACTGGTCGCCGGATTTGAGATGTCGGACGATGCCGAGCCTGCGCCCACCTTCACGGCCTAAAGCCGTGCCGTTTGATACGTCGTGGTCAACTGCGACCGAGATCGCGGCAGCGGTCACATCGGGCAAGACCAGCGCGGCAGCTGTTACCGACGATGCACTGGCACGCATCCGTGAACGAAACCTGATGCTGAACGCGTTTACCGCCATTACCGCGGAACGGGCGCGCGCCCGCGCCAGGGCAATCGATGCAGCGGCAGCCAAGAAACAAAAGCTCGGGCCGCTTGCAGGCGTACCCTTTGCCGTCAAAAATCTATTCGACGTCGCCGGGATCACGACCGTTGCCGGCTCAAAGATCAACCGGGGTTACTCGCCGGCAAAACGCGATTCTCCGTTGATCGAGAAGCTGGAAGCAGCAGGCGCCGTGCTGGTCGGTGCGCTCAATATGGGTGAATACGCCTACGACTTCACCGGCGAAAATGTGCACGACGGCGCCTCACGCAACCCACATGATCTAACGCGCATGACCGGCGGCTCTTCCGGCGGCTCAGGCGGTGCGGTGGCTGGAGGCATGGTGCCCCTCGCACTCGGCTCCGACACCAACGGTTCAATCCGGGTGCCGTCGTCTTTGTGCGGAACCTTCGGCCTTAAGCCAACATATGGCCGGCTGTCCCGCGCGCGCAGTTTTCCATTCGTTACGAGCCTCGATCATCTCGGGCCGTTCGCGCGCTCGACGCGCGATCTGGCACTTTCGTATGATTTGATGCAGGGCAGCGATCCCGACGATGCGGCCTGTGCTGATCGCCCGGTTGAGTCGACATTGCCAGAGCTTGAGCGCGGGCTTGAGGGTTTGCGCATCGCAGTTGCAGGCGGCTATTTCCAGCAAGGCGCCTTTCCCGAAGCACTTGAGGCACTCGATCGTGTTGCCAAGGCAGCCGGTGCGCGCAATGAGATTGAAATTCCCGAGGCGCGGCGCGCGCGAGCCGCAGCCTATGTCATCACCGCCACAGAAGGTGCGACGCTGCATCTCGACCGGCTGCGCAACCGGGCGGACGACTTCGATCCGGCCGTTCGCGACCGCTTGCTCGCCGGCGCCATGATTCCTTCGACGTTGGTGGTGAAGGCGCAGAATTTTCGCCGCTGGTACCGCGCTCGCGTGCTCGAATTGTTCAAGTCCTGCGATGTGATTTTGGCCCCCGCAACGCCCTGCACCGCACCGAAAATTGGTCAGCAAACCTTCACGCTTGGTGGCGTCGAGATGCCGGTGCGAGCCAATTTGGGCATTTACACCCAGCCGATCTCCTTCATCGGTTTGCCGGTGGTAGCGGTCCCCGTACCGTTGCGGCCGTTGCCAATCGGCGTGCAGGTCATCACGGCACCCTGGCGTGAAAATATCGCCCTTCGCGTCGCTCACGCACTGGAGCAAATGGGTGCGGTCGTAGCATCGAGGCCATCGCTCGAGGCGTCCGCATGACCCTCGTCGCGCCACTGGCAGAAGCGCGACCCGTTATATCGCAACGCAAAACGCGTGCTGAGGAATTACGCCTGCAACTAGCCGATGAGATAGTCCGGGGCACGCTCTTGCCCGGTACACCCCTCGACGAGATCACGCTAGCGGACCGATTTCACGTTTCTCGGACGCCTGTACGCGAAGCGATCCGTTTACTGGTGGCGAGCGGGTTAGTGGAAGTGCGTGCCCATCGTGCTGCCGTCGTCGCTCAACCAAGTGCGGATCAGCTTGCCGGCATGTTTGAAGCCATGGCGGAACTGGAGGCGCTCTGTGCCGGCTTTGCCGCCGAGCGCATGACAAGCGTCGAGCGCCGCGGACTCGAGGATATCCATGATGAATTACGCGTGATGATTCAGAGTGGCGACCCGCAGCGCTACCACGAGATCAACGAGGCGTTCCACAGCAGTATCTATACCGGCGCGCACAACAGCTATCTTGCAGAGATAACGCTATCAACGCGTGCAAGAGTGCAGCCGTTTCGGCGCGCGCAGTTTCGCAATCTCGGCCGGCTTGCAAAGTCCCATATCGAGCATGATCGTGTGGTGCGGGCAATCTCGCGCGGCGAGCAATCGCTTGCAGCGTCCGCGATGTATGCCCATATCGTCACCGTGCGTGATGAATATGAAGCCTATACAGAGACGATTTAAGCGGCGCTACGCCGGCGTTTGTTCGCTCGCCAGAAATTTGCGCCAGCTGCCAAACCGCGAAATATCGCGCGCGTCGACCGTAGCAGCGGCCTCCACCAGAAAGCCTTTTGCACGCCGGCCGTCGGAGAGCTTAATCGTACCGATCGAGAGCGGCATTGGTACGCTTGCGACAAAATGGCCGAATGCTTCCGTTGAAAGTCCCCAGACCTCGACATCGATCGCCGCGCCCTTGCCACTATCCACGCGCAACAGGCCCGGCTTCGGTGGTTTTGTGCCAGCCAGTGCATAGAGCCGATAATCGGGCGCGCTTTTTGCCGCCTCAAGCAAGCGACCGCCGAGCGCGAGAAGTTCTCCATTCAGCGGAAGGCCGGACAAATGCGCGCCGACAACCGCAACAGCGACTTCGTTATCCGCGAGCGATATTGATGCCGACGCCAACGGTGGCTGCCGATACTTAAGCGCGCCGAGTGGTAATGCAGTATCGGCATGGAACGCGCGACCAATCTCGGCAAGCCGCGCGTCGGCACCGCCCGGCGCAAGTAACGTGATCCCGAATGGCGCGCCGGTCTCCGTCATCGAGGCAGGGATCGCCAACGCGCAAAGGTCGAGCAGATTGACGAAATTTGTGTACGTACCGAGCCGACTATTGAGCTGGATTGGATCGGCCAGGACCTGTTTGACGGAATAGACAGTGGGAGCGGTCGGCAACACCAATGCGTCGATCTGACGGAAAGTATGGTCGGCGACACGGCGTAACGCTTCGAGTTTGTAGAATGCCGCGAAAGCGTCGATTGCAGTCGGCCGCAACCCGCTCCTTATAATCTCGCGTGTCACCGGATGAATAGCGTTAGGGTCGGACGATAATACGGAGTACGCGGCGATGGTACGCTCGGCCACCCAGGGACCTTCATAAAGGAGGCGCGCGGTTTCATAGAACGGTTCGATATCGACTTCGACAAGCTCACAGCCGAGCCGCGTTAGCCGTCCGAGCGCGACGTTGTATTCGGCTTCGTATTGGCGGTCACCGAAAAACAGGAGTTGGCCAGCGCGCGGCACGCCGAGCTTCACATGCGGCGGCATAACGCCGATTTTTCCAAGCGGTCGGTCGCGTGAATAGGGATCAGCCCGGTCCGGGCCGGCCATCGCGTCAAGCGCAACCCATGCGTCGTCGACTGTGAGTGTGAACACCGACACGCAGTCGAGCGTCCGGCATGCTGGCACGACACCAAAGGTCGAAATAAGACCGAGGCTTGGTTTCAGACCGACAATATTATTGAGGCCCGCAGGTACCCGTCCCGATCCAGCGGTGTCGGTGCCGAGTGCGAGTGGCACCAAACCGGCAGCAACGGCGACGGCCGAACCGGAGCTCGATCCGCCCGGGATCAGTTCTGAATTGAATGTGTTCCGCGGTACGCCATAGGGCGAGCGCACCCCGACCAGGCCAGTAGCGAACTGATCAAGATTGGTCTTGCCGATGACGATGGCGCCGGCCGCCCGCAACCGCGCCACTGCGGTCGAGTCCTTCGGCGGCTTATAGCTAAAAGCCGGACAGGCCGCGGTCGTCGGCAGGCCGGCGACGTCGATATTGTCCTTCACAACAACTGGAACGCCATACAATGGCAGCGCAATATTGCCGGTCGCGCCAACCGCGCGCGATTCGGCTATCACATCGGCTTCCGGTCGCAGGCTAATGAAGATCGCGGGATCGCCATGGGCGCGGATGCGAGCGAAGCTTCGCGCGGCAGTTTGCTCGAGCGCCATCCCGGCCCGGTGCGCTGCCACGATCGCGGCGACGGTCTCAGTCAAAACAGCTCCCCGAATGCAGTTGAGCCTGCTCCCCACGCAGGGGCGCTGCTCTTTGTGCGGAAATTCCTCATCCCGCGCAACATACAAAATTGCAATTCGAGCGCAAACTTATGAGGAATTGTTGATTTTTGGTTGAGCTGGGCAGCGAAGCGGGAGGTACTGCACGAGCTTGATGCAAAATTTAGCGGCCCCGTCGAAAAAAACGCCAAGTCGCAAAACAAAGAAGTGCGATTGAAATTGCTGCGACCAAATACTTCTCGAAATCGTTTCCGATGTCGCCGTGGGGGATCAGAACCACCTGTGCTCCTGCCTCGCTCACGACGGAGTTTGCAGCAAAGCTGATCAAACCGAGGCTTAGCGGAAATTTATATTGCATGGCCATACATTCCCGAGATCGGCGGTTTTGGCTATGATCAAGCAAGCGCTAAAGCGAAATTTGCAAGGCCCGTAAACTTGGATTGTAAAATTCTCGCTAAGCACGACGAACCGTGAAGTGGCTGGAATGCGCACATTGCTGCCCTCCCTCAATGGCGATAGTGAAAGAAACGCGGATGAATGAAAGCTCTAGTCGACGACTTCGCGAAATATTGAACAAACGAGAAGCCGTTTTATTACCAGGTGCGGCAAACGCCCTCACCGCGCGCATCATAGAAGATATCGGATTTAAGGCGATTTACGTCACCGGCGCAGGCGTCACCAATACATTTCTCGGCATGCCGGATATCGGCCTGATTTCGTTGACTGAATTGGCCAGCCACGTCAGCGCGATGCGCGAGGTCGTCTCCCTGCCATTAGTCGTTGATGCGGACACCGGTTTCGGCAATCCACTAAATGTCGCGCATACCATCAAGGTTCTTGAACGCAGCGGAGCCAATGCAATTCAACTTGAGGATCAGGAATTTCCTAAACGCTGCGGCCATTTTTCTGGGAAAATTGTTATCGACCCTGCCGAAATGGTTCAAAAAATTCATGCCGCTGTCGATGCGCGGACCGACCACGACCTCGTCATCATCGCCCGCACCGATGCGATCGCCACCCATGGCTTCGAGGACGCGCTGGACCGCGCGGCCACTTATATTGAAGCCGGTGCGGATATGACATTTGTCGAAGCACCGCGAACCAAGGAACAGATTGCTGAAATTCCCAAGCGGCTGACCGCACCACAATTCATCAATATTGTTGCCGGCGGGCTAACGCCAATGACTAGCCATTCTGAGCTAGAGGCTATGGGGTTCTCCATGATCCTCTACGCCAATGCAGCACTGCAGGCATCGATCGCTGGAATGCAAAAGGTTCTCAACCACCTCAAAGGGCACGGGTCGCTTGACGGTGTTTCCGAACAACTCGCCGACTTCGAGGAGCGGCAGCGGCTAGTCTGCAAATCGCGCTTTGACACGCTGGAAAAAAAATACTCATACCCTGATTAGGCCGAATGGAATTCGTTCATGTCGGGTTCAAGCAACAATCCACATACCCGCGCGATCGCTCAATTTATCTCGCAAATCAAATACGAATCCATTCCGAATGAAGTCATTCGGCGCATCAAATTATTGATTCTAGATTCGTTAGGTTGCGCACTTTACGGCAGTACCCTCGAATGGAGCCGGATATTACGGGCGACGCTCGGCGGCGTCGATATTACAAAAGCCTGTCGCGTGTGGGGAACGCACGAACTCTTATCCGCGCCGCATGCCGCCCTGGTCAACGGCACCCTCATTCAAAGCTTCGAACTCGACGATGTTCACCGCCAGGGCGTGCTGCACGTGGGCGCGGTCACTTTGCCGCCACTGCTCGCGATCACAGAGCTTCGTCCCGGCATGACCGGCCGCGAATTCCTGCAATCTGCCGTGGCTGGCTACGAGATAGGGCCGCGCGTCGGCAAATGCATGGGCCCGCAGCATATCGGGCAAGGCTGGCACTCCGGCGCAACGGTCGGGGTGTTTTCGGCCGTGTCCGGCGCGGCCGCCGCATTGCGCCTCTCCAGCGAACAAACCGTCCACGCCCTCGGTATCGCCGGCACCCAATCGTCAGGCCTGATGGCTGCGCAATACGGCGCAATGGTCAAGCGAATGCATGCCGGGCGCGCTGCCCAAAGCGGCCTTTATGGCGCACTCCTCGCGGAAGCCGGATTCACCGGGATCGTCGATGTGTTTGAATCCCCCTATGGCGGGTTTTGTTCGACATTCTCGCGTTCAAACGATCGTTTCAATCTCGATGAACTATCGTGGGAACTCGGCCGTGAATGGGAGACAATGCACGTTTCGTTGAAATTCTATTCTTGTGTCGGCAGTAACCACACGACGCTCGATGCCATTCGAACCATGCAAAATAGGACCCTCTTTGGCGTCGACGATATCGCATCAATTGTGGTGCATGGATCGCAGGTGACCGTCGAACACGTGGGATGGGCCTACCGCCCGCAGGGCCTGGTCTCGGCCCAATTGAATCTTCCATTCTGCGTTGCGACGCTATTACTCGAGGGCGACGTTTTCGTTGACCAGTTCACTGAAGAGGTGGTCGACGACAAGCGGCGGATAGAATTTTCGAAAAAGGTCAGTGTGGTCCATGATCCGTCAATAACCGGCCGCGGTTCAAACTACCGGCACATGGTGCATGTCGAAGTGCATCTGAAAAACGGCATGAAGCTCGAGCAAACCGTCGAGGCACCACGCGGCAGCGAACATAGTTTCGCGTCTGAGGCCGACATAGTGCGAAAATTCAAGAAACTCGCAATGCGTATCGTCAGCGACGCCAAAGCGGACAACATTGTCAGCCTGGTGCTCGGTGCTGAAAAGCTCGAGCAGGCCGAGCAGATTGCAAAGGCATTGGCTAGCGGTTGAGAGCCCTACTTCTCTTTGGTGATTTTCATCTTCGCGGCGAGGTCGCTGAGACGCTGCCGCTCCATCTTGGTAAAATTCACAAAATCCGCCACCGAACCGCCCGCTGGCTCTATGCCGGTCGGGATGAGCTTGTCTCGCACCTCGTCGGTCTTAAGGGCTGCCTGCAGCTCAGCATTCATGCGTTGAATAATCGGCTCCGGCGTGCCGCGCGGCGCATAAAGACCAGCCCAGTGACCAATTTGAACAGTGGGGAACCCCTGCTCCGCCGTGGTCGTGATGGACGGATAGGTGCTGATGCGCTTTTCGTACGTTGTTGCGATTGGCTTCAATAGTCCGGCCTTGATTTTAGGCAACACAACAATGCTCGCCTCGGACGTCGCCGACACATTATTCGCGAGAACGGCGTTCACCCCGTCGCCACCACTTTTGTACGGGACTATGGTGAAGGAAACACCGGTCGCCTCCTTGATCATCTCGGCGACAAATTCCGGAGTGCTGCCGTTACCGGCCGTAGACCACGTTACGCCTTTTTCGCCTTGTGCTTTAGCCCAGGCGATGAGTTCCGCCATGTTGGTCGCGGGGACACTCGGATTAACAATGATGGTCGACGGCGCGACGGCGATCATCCCGACGGGTACGAGATCGGAATCCGCATAGGGCAGGTCTTTTAACATCAGGCTGTTGGTGATGGTACTCGCCGCGCCGACCAGAAAGGTGTAGCCGTCAGGCGCGGAATGGGCGACGAACGCCGTCCCGATCACCGCGCCAGCGCCCGGCCGATTTTCAATGACGATGGGTTGCCCAAGTCGCTTGCTGACGCCCTCGGCCGCAAACCGGGCAATCAGGTCATTAGCGCCTCCGGGACCAAAACCAACCACCCAGCGAACAGGATGGTCCGGCCACTCCGCATGTGCCGACGACGCAGCGAACGCGCAAACGAGGAAGGAAGCGGCGAAGGTTACGAACCGGCTTATCATTTACCTTCCCTTCGGTCGGCAGCGATGTTCGTTCCGGATATTGCGGCCTCTCAGCACTGTCGGGCAGTTAGTCCAAGGGTTCGACTTTGACGATGGAAGCACCGTGATTGCTGCCAACCCAGAAGCTAACTGGCGTTGTTGTGTTGTCCACAAAAACTCGGCGAATGTTTGTTGACCGCGGCAGCAGATAATCGACCATTTCGCCGGTTTTTGTGTCCAACCGTGTCACCTGGTCCGTGACCATCGAGCCGGTCCATGCATTCTCGTTCTTGTCGAGGACAACATCGTAGGGGGCTGCCCACCGCGTGGTGAGTTTCCACTCTTTGAACTGTTCGGTTCTTGTATCGAACATTCCGATGCGATCGCCGCGGTACTCGCCGAACCAAAGGCGATCCAGCGCATCCATGCTTCCACGGCGGGGCGAAGAGCGAGCAGTAGGAACCTCGAACAGCTTGACCTCACCACTATTGGCATCGATCCGCCCGATATGCTGGTGGCGGAAATCAGTGAAATAGACGTTGTTTTTGGAGTCAGGGATGACGTCGTAGATATTGTGAACCTCGCCCCTAGGAGCATTCTTGAACGGCTCCCACGTTTCGATCTTTCCGGAAGCAATGTCGAGCCGATGCACGCCTGCAAAGCCATTGTTCTGCGTCCAGACCTTACCGTCCACATAAGAACTTTGCGGGCTCACCATATTGACCTGCGCCGCGTCAATGTTCTGCTCGGGTGGCAAAGTCCAGAACTGAAACGATTCCGCCTTGCGGTCGAACTTAATAATCGTGGCCTGGTACATATTGCCAAGCCACAGGTTTCCGTTCTTATCCGCGCGCAGGCCAAGCCCTCCGGTCGGAAAGCCGGGTTTATGCTCGGGAATGGGATATTCGGTGACCTTCCCGTTCTTGGGATCGAGTCTGCCCAAATTTTGCTCGCCGAAGCTCGAATACCAAACGATCCCGTCCGCATCCACGATCACGTCATGTGGCGAAATTGTTTCGCGCGGCAAA
>JBATYN010000076.1:0-2292 GCA_049674125.1 Pseudolabrys sp.
AGCCCGTAGTGGCCAGCCGGGCGGAGCCCCGACGCCGCCCGAGTGCGTGCTTGCGAAGCACGCCCGCAGGCGCCGCATCCGATCCCGCCCTGCATGACGCCTCATGAGAGCGCCCCTCTGGCGGATCGAACGGTTAGGATTATAGTCAGTGTAGGATTAAAGTCAAGGGCAGCCTTCCCTCATCCTGAGGAGGGCGCGCAGCGCCCGTCTCGAAGGATGGGGCTTGCGCAAGCCGGCCCCGGGTGCGGGGATGAACGCTCAAGGGCGATGGGCCCTTAGAAAAAAGTGTTCGTTCCCGACGGAGCCATTGCTAACCATTTGACCCTAAACCGATATTTTTCACCCTAATCTAAAGATACTATCTTTACTACTTTAACCTGAATGCCCATACTGCGCGCCTCAACGAGGGCGCGGCGATGCCACGGACGGCGCGGCGGCAACCGGTGATGATGAGCGGTGAACTCACCGCGCGCATCATGTTTGCCGGGCGATCGTCCTCGATGTCGGCGCAGATCGTTGCCTGGGTGCGCGACGCGCTCTTTGCCAAGAAGCTCAAGCCCGGCGATTTCCTCGGCACCGAGAAGGACCTCGCCGCCCGTTTCGATGCGAGCCGGATCGTCGCACGCGACGCGCTGCGCACGCTGGAAGCGCTCGGCATCGTCGAAATCCGCATGGGCAAAGGCGGCGGCGCCCGCATCGCGCAAGGCAATCCGCGCCTGTTCGCCGAAGCGCTCGCCGTGCAGCTCGATCTCACCGGCGTTACCGCCGCCGAGATCATGGACGCCCAGCGCGCAATCGAAACGCTCGGCGCCGAACTTGCCGCTGAGAACTCCACTGCTGCCGATATCGCAAAGTTGCGCAGTTTGCTGCGTCAGGCCGAGGACGTCATAGACGACCTCGATGCCTTCACACGCCTGTCGCGTGATTTCCACCTCGCGGTCGCCGAAGCCTCACATAATCGCGTGCTGGTGGTGCAGCTCATCTCGCTCGAGCACGTGTCCTGGCCACGCCGAAATGTCACAGCGACGCCCAAGCTCGCCGTGCACATCCTGGACATTCACAGCAGGCTCACCAATCTCATCGAGCTGCGCGACGCCGCCGGCGCGCGCGCGCTGATGGACGACCACGTCAAGATGATCCGGGCCCGGCGCGTTGCCGAGCGCGAGCAATCCGAAGGCAACGATCACACGTGTTGCTGAACAGCGCATGGTCCCGAAAAGCGGAATCCGGTTTTCGGACAAGATCATGCGCCACGCAAAAAGGGAGGACGAAACCATGGCAAAATTCCTCATCGAACCGCACTTCCGCCTGCAGGAATGGGTGGCCGAGGAAAAGGACTACTTCCGCAAGGAAGGCCTCGAATACGAATTCCGCGAACTCATGCGCGCGACCGACGGCAAGATTCACGACAAGGGCGACAAAGTCGGCGCCTATCAGTCGTTTGAGGAAGGCCGCAAATCGAATGTCAGCTGCGCCTGCCACTGGACCGTGAACGTCGCGGCCTCCAACGGCCACGGCAAGATGTACACCGACGTCTATTCGGTGGCACCGGCCGGCGTCTTCGTTGCCGCAGATTCGAAAATCAGGAACCCGGCCGATCTCGCCGGCGTGCCGGTGTCGGTCGGCTACCAGTCCGGCAGTCACTATTCCACGGTGCAGGCGCTGGAGCAGTATCTCAAGCCCGAACAGATGAACCTCGTCTATGCCGACGGCATGCTGTTCGCGAGCATGGAGAAGCTGTTCGAGGGCAAAGCGCCGGCGGTCCATCTGTTCGGCGGGCCATACTACTTCGCCGAACAGCTTGGCTTCCGGAAGGTGATCGACTCCACCTTCATGATCGGCACCATGATCCATGGCGATCTCGATCCCGAGGACCTGCGCACGTTCTTCCGGGCGCTCCGCAAAGCCCAGCGCGATATCGACCTGCGGCCGGAGCTCTACACGCACTATTACAAGAAGGAATTCCCGGACCGCTTCCACGCGCAGATGGACACCCGGCGCTGGGGCCCCGGCGAAAGGCTGGTGTTCGAGCCCTATACCAAGGAAGTATATGAGGAATCCTTCGAGTGGATCGCTGCCCACGGCATCTTCGCGGAAGGCAAGATGGGCAGCGCTCAATATGAGCGGGCGACCGTCTCCTTGGCCTGAAAGTAACTGCCGTGCCTAAAAAATCATCCCTACGCCGCGGTCTCCATCGGCCTCATGGTGAGGAGCGCTCCGAAGGAGCGCGTCTCGAACGCATCCAATATGCCAATCTCGGGTAAATCCGAGATTGGTGGCCGCCCCATCCTT
>JBATYN010000077.1:0-3425 GCA_049674125.1 Pseudolabrys sp.
GAGCTGCCGAAGACAAATGTTGGAAAAATCCTGCGACGGGCACTGCGCGACGACGCCACTCAACCGCCAGCCGCGTAGCACCGATGGCCGTGAATGCAGATGACATAGTTTCGTTTTGGCGCGAAGCCGGCCCGGACCGCTGGTTTGAAAAGGACTCCGCGTTCGACAAAGAAATCGTCGACCGTTTTCTTGTCACGCACGAAACGGCGGCGGCCGGCAAACTGTCGGACTGGGAACAGACTGCGCAAGGCACACTGGCCCTTCTCATTTTGCTGGACCAGTTTCCGCGCAACATGTTTCGAGGTGACGCGCGCACCTTTGCCACCGACGCACTGGCCCGCGCAGTTGCTGCCGGCGGAATCGTGCGCGGTTTTGATGCCCAGGTTCCTGCAGCGATGCGTGGCTTTTTTTATCTTCCCTTCGAGCACTCGGAAGATCTCGCCGATCAAGAACGTGGAATCGCATTCTACAAGGCGTCCGGCGATGCCGACGGCCTGAAATGGGCCGAAATCCACGCCGACATCATTCGACGGTTCGGGCGGTTCCCGCATCGCAACGCTGTGCTCGGCCGCACCACGACGGTGGAGGAGCAAGCATTCTTGGACAGCGGCGGTTTCGCCGGCTGAAAAAATCTCTAAACGCAAAATCTAGGAGGACGCTGCTCACTGGCTTTGTTAGGCTTGCGCCAACAAAAAGGCCGGCTCACAGCCGGATCGAGTGTCAGGGAGGCGAGCTATGCTGCAATTGACGCAGGCGCTTCGGCGCTTTTTGACGACCATCATCTTTTCAGTCCTGGCGATCGCGGTTTCCACGGGTCTGCGCGCCCAACAGAGTGTCGACGTCAGCGCTGCCGACATCGGCGGTGTCGTCGCGGGCTCAAAAGGACCTGAAGCAGGCGTCTGGGTGATCGCGGAATCAACAGACCTCCCGACGAAGTTCGCTCGCATCGTCGTCACCGATGATCAGGGCCGGTATCTCATCCCGGATCTACCGACGGCGGACTACAGCGTCTGGGTTCGCGGTTACGGACTGGTCGACTCGCCCAAAATGCGCGCCAAGCCGGGCATGACTCTTAATCTCACCGCGATACCCGCGCCGAACGCAGCGGCTGCGGCGCATTACTACCCCGCAATCTACTGGTACACGCTGATGAAAATCCCGCCAGCGAACGAGTTCGGCGGCAAGGGTGCAATTCCGGAAAAGATTACGCAGAACGACTGGCTACGGCAGATGAACAATGTCGATTGCATCGGGTGTCATCAACTCGGGCAGGAATCGACGCGCACGATCCCCGCTGCTCTCGGTCACTTCAATTCCGGCGAGGACGCCTGGATACGAAGGACGCAATCAGGGCAGGCTGGCGAGCAAATGACCAACCGCCTCGCCGGCCAGTTCGGCGGCGTGCCGTACAAATATTTCGGTGAATGGACCGACCGGATCGCCAAGGGCGAAGTGCCGAAGGTTGAACCGCCGCGGCCGCAAGGCGTCGAGCGCAACGTCGTGATCACTTCGTGGGAATGGTCGACACCGGACAAATATCTGCACGATCTGATTTCATCCGACCGGCGCAATCCCACGGTCAATGCTTACGGCCCGTTGTTTGGTTCTCCTGAGTACTCAACCGACAACATGCCGATCCTCGATCCGAAGACGAACAAAGTATCATTCTTCAAGATGCCGGTGCGTGATCCCGAGATGGCGGTATCGCTTGGGCCGGGTCACGCCGGCGCTGTTAAGCCGATGGCGGATTCGCCGTACTGGGGCAGCGAAGTGTTGTGGGACACGCGCGCCAACAACCATAATTCCATGTTCGACAAGCAAGGCCGCGTCTGGCTCGCTGCAACCGTGCGCGGAATGGATAATCCGGCATGGTGCAAGAAAGGGTCCGAGAACGAATACGCGAAAGTCTTTCCGCTGGATAAAAGTCCGCGGCAAGCCGCCATGCTCGATCCCAAGACGATGAAATATTCGTTCGTCGATACTTGCTTTGCTACTCATCATCCGCAGTTTGGCTACGACGCCGACAATACATTGTGGTTCAGCGGCACCGGTCAGGTTGCTGGATGGGTAAATACGAAAGTCTTGGACGAAACCGGCGACGCGCAGAAAGCGCAGGGCTGGGCACCTTGGGTGCTCGACACCAATGGCAACGGCAAGCTCGACGAATTCGTCGAACCGAACGCTCCGGCCGATCCGGCAAAAGATCGACGCATTACCGCGGGTTCCGGCCCCTATTCTGTCATGCCGAATCCGAAGGACGGCGCAATCTGGTACGCGATCGGAACTTTCGCCGGGCCGCCCGGATTCTTACGCTTCGATCCCAAAACCAAACTTTCGGAAGTCTATTACATTCCGAAGCCGGGCTTCGGCATTCGCGGTGGCGACATCGACAGCAACGGCGTATTGTGGGGATCGGGCTCAAGCGGCCACTTGATGAGCTTCGACCGCGGTAAGTGCAAAGGTCCGCTTAAAGGCCCGAGCGCGACTGGCAATCACTGCCCGGAAGGCTGGGCGTTCTACAAATATCCAGGTCCCGGTTTCGAAGGCTTCCCCGATACCAGCGCGG
Source organism: Pseudolabrys sp. (assembly GCA_049674125.1). Taxonomy (GTDB): domain Bacteria; phylum Pseudomonadota; class Alphaproteobacteria; order Rhizobiales; family Xanthobacteraceae; genus Pseudolabrys. The sequence goes on from JBATYN010000077.1 coordinate 2,567, forward strand.
AAGCGAGCTATTACACTTGGGTCGACCAGCACAACACACTCGGGCTCGGCGAGAACGTTCCGATCTCGACCGCCAATCTCAGTGATGGCTTTGTTGCCCTCAAGGACGGGAAGATGGTTTCGTTGCGAATTCCGTACCCCATGGGCTTCTATGCCAAAGGACTTGATGGACGCATCGACGATCCGAATGCAGGCTGGAAAGGCCGCGGCTTGTGGAGCACCAACGGTGACCGCACGCCGTGGCTGATGGAAACAGGAAAGGGTTCGAGCCCTCGCGCCGTACATATCCAGGTTCGCCCGGACCCCCTGGCGCACTAGCCATTGAGCCAAACGAGTGGCCCCGCCGTATTATTTCGGCGGGGCCTTTGCTTTTGCGGCCTCTATGCGGGCGCAGAAGGCCTGGAGTAGCATCGCGCCGAACGGCTGCCGCCGGGGCAAGGCGCCGAGAAAACGTCACTAGGGAGTTATCATGCGACACGTCGTATCCGCCGCATTTATCGCAACGGCATTGGCATTTGGTACCGGCGCGCAAGCACAGGTGCCGGAAGGCTACCCGGCCGACTACGCCAAAATTGTCGAAGCCGCAAAGAAAGAAGGCAAGGTCGTGATCTACGCGACCACCGACGCGGTCGCTGCCAATCCACTCATCAAGGATTTCGAAGCACTATATCCCGGCATCAAGGTCGAATACTCCGATCTCAATTCGACCGAACTTTACAATCGCTTCATCGCCGAGGCCGCAGCGAACAATGGCACCGCCGACGTTTTATGGTCATCGGCGATGGACCTGCAAGTGAAGCTCGTCGCCGATGGCCAGGCTGCCAGCTATCCATCCCCGGAAATCAAGGCGCTACCGAAAT
>JBATYN010000078.1:0-1809 GCA_049674125.1 Pseudolabrys sp.
GGGAACGCTTCAATGCCCAGCGATGGCGCGACCGCCTGGGCCGCGCCTAGTAAGTAATCATAGTAGACGGCAGTTTTCGGATTTCCCAAAAGTCCCGCGCGTGCAGTTTGCGGTGCGATCTCTTTGAGCATGCCGAGCCATTTGCCGACCGCGCTTGGCTCGTACGCCATGAGGCCGGTGAGGTTGCTACCCGGGCGCGCCAAGCTCGCGATGAAGCCCGCTCCTATCGGGTCTATCACATAGGTGAACACGATTGGTATTGTGCTGGTTTCCTTTTGTAATGCGGCAGTCACTGGTCGTGACATCGTAAAAATCACCTCGGGTTGCATTGCAACCAGTTGTTTCGCAAGCATCTGTATTTGATCGACCGCTGGCGCAAAGCGATATTCGATATGAATATTGCGACCCTCGGACCATCCACGCTTTTCGAGTTCCTGCTCGAATGCTTTCATCTCTGGGTCATTGATGGCGGTGAGCATGCCGATAAGTCTGGTGCGTTCCGGCTTCTGGGCGCGCGCAACGGCTGGGCACGCTGTCGCACCGAGACCAATAAGGAAATCGCGCCGCCTCACGCCATTCATTCGATCACCTCATCGGCGAACGAGATCAGCCCCGCTGGAATTGTGAGGCCGAGTGCTTTGGCGGTCTTGAGATTAATCACGAACTCGAACTTGGTCGGCTGCTCCACCGGCATATTGGCAGGCTTGGCGCCTTTGAGAATTTGACCGACATAAACGCCAATCTGGCGATATACGTCAGGCAAATCGATTCCATAACTCATCAGCCCACCGACCACGGCATAGTCGCGAAAGCTGTACATTGAGGGCACCGCGTGGCTTGCTGCCAAGGCCACAAGTTTGGCGCGGCGCGAATTGAAGAACGGATCGCCGGCCATCGAGAGTGCGGGGATGTGGTTCTTTGCAACGGATTCGAATGCTGCATCGATCTCGTCGTCGGTGCTGGCTCGCAAAACATAAAGCTGCAGGCCAATCGCGCGTCCCGCCTCCTCTAGATCTCTGAGCTGGCTCGCAGCCGTCGAAGACGCTGGGTTGAGAAGGACGCCGATGGTTGCCGCCTGCGGCACCAGGTTATGCAACAGGCCGAGCCGCTTGGCTTCCAGCGTGGTGGCCAAATTGCTTATCCCAGTGACGTTTTTTCCCGGCCGGCTAAGACTTCCGACGAGGCCTTGTTTAACGGGATCGGCCGCGAAGGTGGCAACGACTGGGATCGTCGCTGTCGAAGCCTTGGCGGCCAGAGCGGCAGGTTCGCCGCCGGTCGCAGCAAGCACGGCCACCGGCAGGTGGACGAGTTCCGCCGCCTGCGCTGTCAACCGATCATACTCTCCCTGAGCCCAGCGATATTCGATCGTCACGTTCTGGCCCTCGACGAAGCCGTTTTCGGCCAAGCCTCGGCGGAACGCGGCCAGGAGATGCGCGGACTCCCCGGCTGATCGGCTGCTGAGAAAGCCAATGACCGGCATCGCCGGATGCTGCGCACGCGCAACGAGAGGCCACACAGCCGCCGAACCAGCAACAATCTTGATGAACTCGCGTCGCCTCACTGCCGCCCCCAACCTTCGGACAAGGCATCGTACCGGTTTAGGCTAGCACGCCGGAAGGGGCGCATGTCCGCTTTGGGTCACAAGCGGACATTTGCAGTGCAAAATGCCATGTCCGCTTTACCTCTGATTGCGACCGTAAAAGCCGACATCGGCTTACAGGGACACATGCTCCTCGAGGCGACACCGGAACTCTGCGCGCCGTCCAGCTTTTGCGTGGTCACAGTGAGATGGAGAGCACTGTGCTGTAT
>JBATYN010000079.1:0-1802 GCA_049674125.1 Pseudolabrys sp.
ACGCCGATCGGCGCGGCATAGCTGCGGCCGAACAGCTTAACCTCAACCGGCGGCAGCGTGGGCATCACGCCGTAGCGCGGCACGATCTCGACGGCATCGAGCGCCGCCCAGTTATGCGCGATGCCGACATCGTTCCCTGCACCGGTATCGCCATATTCGAAGGCGAACAGCGGCACATTGCTAGGGGCGCGGCGGCGCAGCCAGGCGGTGGTCGGAAAGCGCTTGTGGTGCTTCTGGTAGTTTGGGTGCTGGCCCACCGGCGTCACCGCCGCTTTTTTTGCCGTCACGTCATGCATAGCGAATTCCCGCTGCTTGAACCGGCACTATAGCTGCCTCGAATACATTCGTCCCGCGGATTTCAAAAGTGACTAAAGGAGGCACGTTTGAAAGCAAGCGCCTGCCCCTCGGCCGCAAGGAAGCGGGGGCCCTCTCCGTCTTTGACCTCGCCGATATCCGTGACAGAGACATTCGCCGCCTTGGCCGCGGCGCGGAAGCTCTCCGATTTTGCAGCCGGGACGGTGCATACGATTTCATAGTCATCCCCGCCGGTCAGCACGGCTTCGAGCGCGCTGCGGTCGGCCCCGATCACAGCCTTGGCCGCGTCCGACATCGGTATCCGCGCAATCTCGATATCGGCTGCAACGCCTGACTCGCGGCACAGCTTTGCAAAATCACCAACGAGCCCATCGGAGACGTCCATCGCGGCCGATGCGTGCGTTCGCGCAGCTTCTGCCAACGCGTTGCGGGGCTGTGGCAAAAGATATCGCGAGACCAGGTGCTGACGCTGTGACTCGCTCAACGTCCAGCTCTTCCCGCCTCCATTGCGCACGGCGAGCCCGAGCACCGCATCGCCGATCGTGCCGCTCACGAATACACGGTCGCCAGCCTTGGCGCCGGCGCGGCGCACCATGGTGCCTTCGGGAACACTGCCGAACATCGCGATGGAAATCGTGATTGGGCCGGGCGTGCGGTCGGTATCGCCGCCACACAAGGGACAGCCGAACAGTACCGCATCACCACGCAGGCCTTCCGCAAATCCTTCGAGCCATTGCTCGCCGATATCTTTTGGCAACGCGAGCGACAAAAGGAAGCCGAGCGGGCGCGCGCCTTTGGCGGCCAGATCCGACAAATTCACGCGCAACGCCTTGCTAGCAACTGTATGGGCAGCGTCATCCGGAAAGAAATGCACCCCGGCGACGATAGCGTCCGATTTTAGAACGAGGTCACAACCGGGAGGCGGCGTGAGAAATGCGGCATCGTCGGACAATCCCAACGCGCCGGGATGCGTCGCGAGCGGCTTGAAGAACCGCGCGATCAGGCGATCTTCCGCCGACATTCCGGTGTCCGCAGCCATGGTATTACCCAGCCGCGCGGCCGAACTCGCCGGCGCGAAGACGCCGCGCAAGCTGGTCGAGCACGGCGTTGACCATGCCGGTTTCATCGCGCTCGACGAAGGCAGCGGCGACATCGGCATATTCGGCCACCACCACGCGCGCAGGCACGTCGGTGCGGTGGATCAGCTCAAAGGCGCCGGCGCGAAGCGCTGCGCGCAAGACCGTCTCGATGCGCTTAAGCGGCCAGCCTTTCGACAGAGCTTCGTCGATCAGCGGATCGAGTTCGCGCTGTTCGCGCACCACGCCGGAAACAATGTCGCGGAAAAACGCCGCTTCGACCGGAAGATATTGTGCCCCTTCGACCTCGCGACCCATCCAGTGGCTTTCAAATTCACCGAGAATTTCATTGAGGCCGGTGCCGGCCGTCGCTGCCGTGTCGCCGATCTGCAGCCCCGGGGTGTGCACGTT